>NZ_LGCW01000047.1:0-98059 GCF_001279365.1 Streptomyces sp. NRRL F-5755
CCCCCGAACTCATTCCGCCGCCCCCCATCAGCCGGGAACGAATACGGGCGCACAGGACAATGTACGACTCTGCGCGAACACTTCACCGGTCAATCATTCGTATGTGGTCGCGGCGTGCCGTCGCGCGTGGTTCGCTGGCGTGATCCCCCACGCCCCTGCCGTGTCCCGCAGCGAGGAGGACCCTTGCCCCTGCCCGACGCCGAGCACGCCGGCCCCCGCTCCGCTTCCGACGCCGAGCACCCCGTATCCGGATCAGCGCACCCCCTCCCCTACTACGAGGACCCGTCCCCCGGCAGCGGCTGCCGCCCGCCGCGCGCCTGGTATGCCCGCTCGGACGCGCGGCGGATGTCGCTGCACGGGGCGTGGCGCTTCCGGCTCTCGCCCACCGCCCGCGGCGCGGACAGCTCCTTCGCCCGGCCGGACTTCGACGACGCGGACTGGGACGGCCTGCGCGTACCGGGCCACTGGGTGCTCGCGGGCCACGGCGCGCCCATTTACACCAACACCCGCTACCCGTTCCCCGTCGACCCGCCGCACCTGCCCGACGAGAACCCGACCGGAGACCACCGGCACACCTTCGATCTCCCCGCCGGGTGGGAACCGGGGCCCGCGCTGCTGCGTTTCGAAGGTGTGGAGTCCTGCGCCAGGGTGTGGCTCAACGGACAGGAGGTGGGGCACTTCAAGGGCAGTCGGTTACCGCACGAGTTCGAGGTCGGACACCTGCTGCGGGCGCGCCGCAACGTCCTCGCGGTCCGCGTCCACCAGTGGTCCTCGGGCAGCTATCTGGAGGACCAGGACCAGTGGTGGCTGCCCGGCGTCTTCCGTGAGGTGACGCTGCATCACCGGCCCGCGGGCGCGGTCGTGGACCACTTCGTGCACGCCTCGTACGACCACCGCACCGGCCTGGGCACTCTGCGGGTGGAGTGCGACCCGGCGGGCCGCGTGACGGTCGCGGAACTCGGGCTGGACCTGGCGACCGGGCAGAGCGCGACGGTACCGGTGACGCCGTGGACGGCCGAGACGCCGCGGCTGTACGACGCCGAGCTGCGCACGCCCGGCGAGCGCGTACCGCTGCGCGTCGGCTTCCGTACCGTACGCGTCCAGGACGGCCTGCTGACGGTCAACGGCCGCCGTGTCCTCTTCCGCGGCGTCAACCGGCATGAATTCGACCCGCGTTACGGGCGCGCGCTCGGCCCCGAGGCGATGCGCCGCGATCTTCTGCTGATGAAGCAGCACAACGTCAACGCGGTCCGTACGAGCCACTATCCGCCGCACCCCGCCTTCCTGGACCTGTGCGACGAGCTGGGCCTGTGGGTGGTCGAGGAGTGTGATCTGGAGACGCACGGTTTCGGGGTTTCGGGCAGCAGGGGTGGCGGGGCAATCCGGTCGACGACGACGCGTGGACGCCGGCGCTGCTGGACCGCGCGCGCCGCATGGTCGAGCGGGACAAGAACCACCCCAGCGTGATCATGTGGTCGCTGGGCAACGAGTGCGGCACCGGCCGCGGCCTGTCCGCCATGGCCGCCTGGATGCGCGAGCGCGACCCCTCCCGCCCGCTGCACTACGAGGGCGACCCGTCCTGCGCCGACACCGACGTCTACTCCCGGATGTACGCGGACCACGCCGAGGTCGCCCGGATCGGCCGCCGCGAGGAGGAGCCGCTCGCCGATCCGGCCGCCGATGCCCGGCGCCGCCAACTGCCCTTCCTCTTGTGCGAGTACGCGCATGCGATGGGCAACGGGCCGGGCGGGCTGAGCGAGTACCAGCGGCTGTTCGAGACGTACGAGCGCTGCCAGGGCGGCTTCGTGTGGGAGTGGATCGATCATGGGCTCCGCGAGCGCACCCCGTACGGCGAGACGTTTTTCGCGTACGGGGGCGACTTCGGCGAGGAGATGCACGACGGCAACTTCGTCTGCGACGGGCTGGTCCTCCCCGACCGGGTGCCGTCGCCGGGACTGGCCGAGTTCAAGAAGGTGGTCGAGCCGGTGCGGATCGGCGCGGTGGGCGGGGAAGCCGGTGCGAGGCTGCCGCGCGCGGTGCGGATCGGCAATCTGCATGACTTCGCCGACCTCTCCCACCTGGCCTTCCGCTGGTCCTACGAGGCCGAGGGCGAGGTGCTGGCCGAGGGCCCGCTGACCGTGCCGCCGCTGGCGCCCGGCGCGTCCGCCGAGGTGACGCTGCCGCCCGAGCCCGCCGGCCGGCGCGACCGCGAAGCCCTGTGGACCGTACGGGCGTTACTGGCCGCCGACACCCCATGGGCCGCGGCGGGCCACGAGGTCGCCTGGGGACAGCTGCCCGCCGCACCGGCCACGCCGCGGCCGGTGCCGCGCTCGGCGGGCGCGCGACCGCGGCACGGCGAGGGCAATCTCATCCTCCTCGGCCCGGGCGCCTTCGACGCCACCACCGGCGTGCTCCGCTACCTCGACGGCGTGCAGCTGGAGGGCCCCCGGCTGGACGTGTGGCGCGCGCCGACCGACAACGACGAGGGTGCGCCCTGGCAGCCGGGACCGCGCCCCGCCGAGCAGTGGCGCCGCATCGGACTGCACCGCATGCGGCACCGGGTGGCAGCGGTCGAGTGCGGGCGCGACACGCTGACGGTACGCACCCGGGTGGCACCGGCCGGCTCCGGGCTGGCCCTGGACGCGGACTACCGGTGGAGCGCGGACGGCGGGCGGCTGCGGCTGGAGGTGTCGGTTCGGCCGTACGGGGACTGGCCCTGCCCGCTGCCCCGGCTCGGCGTCCGGATGGGGCTCTGCGGCAGCCTGATGACGGCGCGGTGGTACGGCGGCGGCCCCGGCGAGGCGTACCCGGACACCAGGGCGGCGGCGCGGACCGGGCTGTGGAGCATGCCGGTGGACGCCTTGCAGACGCCGTACGTGCGTCCGCAGGAGAACGGGGCGCGGATCGGCACGCGGTGGGTGGAGCTGACCCGCAGCGACGGCTCGGGGCTGCGGGCCGAGGGCGACCCGGAGTTCTGGTTCACCGCGCGCCGCTGGACGAGCGAGCAGCTGGACGCGGCCCGGCACACCACCGGCCTGACGCCGGGCGACCGGGTCTGGCTCCATCTCGACCATGCCCAGCACGGCATCGGCAGCCTGTCGTGCGGCCCCGGGGTGCTGCCGGAGTACGCGCTGACGGTGGCGCCGGCCCGGTTCGTCCTCGTGCTGCGGACAGTGCGATGAATTTCACGTTTCAGCGGGTATTGACAGGTGTTGTCCTCAGCGGTCTAAACCAATGACAGGATGGAGATGCACCTTTTTCGACACAACTGACCGAGAGGCCCCGTCCTGCCATGGCGCTCGCCATCCTCACCCGCCTTCGTGACCGCTCCGCCCGCAGTGCCCCCGCACCGGCCCCGATCCCGCGCGGCGCCGGTGCGCTGGACCTGAGCGTCCAGGACCCCGTCGGGCTGCCGATGGCCGGGGCGGGCATATCGGTGCGCAACGCCGAGGGCACCGAGGTCACCCGCGGCCAGACGGACCCCAACGGCATGTTCACCGCCACGCTCGCGCCCGCCGCGTACCACGTGGTGGTCACCTGCGACGGCTTCCGTCCCGAGCGGTTCGACAGCGTGGTCGCCGCGGGCGAGCGGACCGCGCCCCGGGCGCTGGAACTGGAACCGGCCCCGGTGCCGTCGCTGCCCACCCCGGGGCAGTGGCGGCTGGATCCCGACCACTCGTCCATCCGCTTCACCGCCCGGCACATCGGGCTGGCCGAGATCCACGGCCGCTTCAACCACTTCGAGGGCGGCCTGTGGATCGCGCCGGACATGCGGGACTCGCGGGTGGAGGTGACCATCGACGCGGCGAGCATCGACTCGGGCGTCAAGATGCGCGACGACCACCTGCGCTCGGCCGAGTTCCTGGACGTGGCGCGCTATCCGTACCTCCAGTTCGCCGGGGAGCGGTTCGTGCACAAGGGCGGCTCCCGGTGGGCCGTGCAGGGTGTGCTGCACCTGCACGGTGTGAGCCGGTCGGTGCAGCTGGACACCCGCTACCTGGGCATCGGCACCGGCATCGGCGGCGAGACGCGGACGGCGTGCACCGCGGTGACCGAGCTGCACCGCGAGGACTTCACGCTCGACTGGCGCAAGATGCTCGCCCGGGGCATCGCGGCCATCGGTGCCACGATCCGCGTCGAGCTGGACATCCAGGCCGTACCGGCGGAGTGAGCCGGGCCGGGGGTGAGAGGCTGGGCGGCATGAGCACCGCTGCCGCCCCTTCGTTCACCGACGCCCTCGCCGCGGGCCCGCTCGTCCTGGACGGCGGGCTCTCCAACCAGCTGGAGTCCGCCGGGCACGACCTGAGTGACGCCCTGTGGTCGGCGCGGCTGCTGGCCGAGGACCCGGCCGCTGTGGTCGCGGCGCACCGCACGTACTACGAAGCCGGAGCGCAGGTGGCGATCACCGCCAGCTATCAGGCGACCTTCGAGGGCTTCGCCGCGCGCGGCATCGGGGCGGCGGAGGCCGCCGAGCTGCTGCGCCGCAGCGTGGAGCTGGCGCGTGAGGCAGCGCGGCAGGCGACGGCGGCCGGCGCTGCGGGGCCCCTGTACGTCGCCGCGTCGGCCGGTCCGTACGGCGCGATGCTCGCCGACGGTTCCGAATACCGGGGGCGCTACGGACTTACGGTGGCCGAATTGGAGCGCTTCCATAGGCCGCGCCTGGAGGTGCTGGCAGCCGCCGGGCCCGATGTGCTGGCACTGGAAACCGTGCCGGACGCGGACGAAGCGCGCGCTCTGCTGCGGGCGGTGCGCGGGCTAGGCGTACCAGCCTGGCTGTCCTTCAGCGCGGCCGGGGAACACACTCGCGCCGGGCAGCCACTGGCGGATGCCTTCGCGCTCGCCTCAGGCGTCCCTGAGGTGGTCGCGGTAGGCGTGAACTGCTGCACGCCTGAGGATGCGGACCGGGCTGTGGCCTTGGCGGCCCGCGCGTCCGGCAAGCCCGTCGTCGTCTATCCGAACAGCGGCGAGAGCTGGGACGCGCAGGCGCGCGCCTGGTGCGGCACGCCCGCCTTCAGCGCGGACCGTGTGGCGTCCTGGACCGCCGCGGGGGCCCGGCTCGTCGGCGGCTGCTGCCGGGTGGGACCGGACGCGGTGGCCGCGCTGGCCCGGCAACTGGCGGGCTGATCCAGGGGCCGTACGGCCCCGTACGCGCCCCCGAGCGGCGGCGGGTCGTTACCCGGTCGCAACACCGGCGGCGGCGACAGCGGCCCTGGCCGGTGGCAGGATGCAGCCAACTCACCTCCGACCGGTAGGTGTTGGCCGCATCCTGATCCGGAGGACCTGTGTCCGTTCGCGCATCGATGTCCGCCACGGCCGCGCTCGTCGCGGCCACCGCCCTCCTCGCCGCGGGGTGCACGAGCACCAAAGCCCCGGCGAACTCCGGCGGGAAGTCGGCCTCCGGCATCCAGCTCGTCTCCCCCGGCACCCTCAAGACCTGCACCCATCTGCCGTACGCGCCGTTCCAGGTGAAGAAGGGCGGCAAGATCGTCGGCTTCGACGTGGACCTGGTCGACCTGGTCGCCAAGGAACTGAAGGTGCCGCAGGAGATCGTCAACACGCCCTTCGAAGGCATCGAGACCGGCCAGGACTTCAACATCCGCAAGTGCGACCTGGCCGCCGCCGGCATGACGATCACCGACAAGCGCAAGAAGGTGATGGACTTCTCCGACCCGTACTTCGAGGCCACCCAGGCGCTGATCACCAAGAAGGGCAAGCCCTACAAGAAGGTCGAGGACCTCAAGGGCAAGAAGCTGGGCTACCAGAAGGCGACCACCGGAGCCGAGTACGCCAAGAAGCACGGGCAGGGCGTCGACCTGGTGGAGTTCGAGGACCTGGGGCTGCTGCTGACCGCCGTGAAGACGGGGCAGGTGGACGCGGGCATCAACGACAACGGGGTGCTGTTCGACTATGTCAAGCAGAACCCGGACACCGCGGTGGCGGCCGAGTTCCACACCGGTGAGCACTACGGGATCGGTGTGCGCAAGGGTGACGACGCGCTGCGCAAGAAGATCAACGAAGTGCTCAAGAAGGCGCGCTCGGACGGCAGTTACGACAAGATCTACAAGAAGTGGTTCGGTACCGCGCCCCAGCAGGGCTGACCGCAGCCAGGATGAGGAGCCGCACACCGATGCCCCTGTCCCGACGCAAGCGGGCCCGCCTCTTCCGGGGCGTCCAGTACGCCGTGCTGGCCGCCGCCGTGCTCGTGTTCGCCCTGGTCGCCGACTGGGGGACGCTGCGCCACGCGTTCTTCGACCTCGGGGTCGCCAAGGCGCTGTTCCCCGACATCATCACGACCGCGCTGGTCAACACCGTCAAGTACACCCTGCTCGGCTTCGGGTTCGGGCTGGGGCTCGGGCTGGTGCTGGCGCTGATGCGGCTCTCGCAGGTCCCGCCGTACCGCTGGCTCGCCATCGTCTACATCGAGTTCTTCCGCGGGGTGCCGGCGCTGCTGGTGTTCATCGCGCTGGGCTTCGGCGTACCGCTCGCCTTCGAGGTCGCGCTCGACATGAACATCACCGTGATGCTGTCGCTCGGCCTGGTCGGCGCCGCGTACATGGCGGAGACGATCCGGGCCGGCATCCAGGCCGTGCCCAAAGGGCAGACCGAGGCGGCCCGTTCGCTGGGGATGTCATCGGGCCGCGCGATGCGGTCGATCGTCATCCCGCAGGCGTTCCGTATCGTGCTGCCACCGCTCACCAACGAACTGATCCTGCTCACCAAGGATTCCTCGCTGGTCTATCTGCTGGGCCTGTCGCTCGGCCAGTTCGAGCTGGCCAACTTCGGGCGGGACGCCCTGAACGAACACAAGAGCCTGACGCCGATCCTCATCGCCGGCCTGCTCTACCTCGTCATCACCCTCCCCCTGGGCCACCTGGTCCGGCGGCTGGAGGCCCGTACCGCGAAGGCCAGGTGACCGTCGTGCACACCGACCAGCAGCCGGTGACGGCACGCCGGGCGATCGAGGTCGAGGGGCTGCACAAGTCCTTCGGCGCGCTGGAGGTCCTCAAGGGCATCGACTTCTCGGTGGAACGGGGTGAGGTGGTGTGCGTCATCGGCCCGTCCGGGTCGGGCAAGTCGACGCTGCTGCGCTGCGTGAACCTGCTGGAGGAGCCGACCGCGGGCCGGGTCACCGTGGCGGGCACCGAGGTCACCGACCCGGATGTGGACATCGACCGGGTCCGCCGCCGTATCGGAATGGTCTTCCAGTCCTTCAACCTCTTCCCGCACCTGACCGCCCTGGAGAATCTGACCATCGCGCAGCGCCGGGTGCTGCGCCGTGACCGGGCGGCGGCCGAACGGGTCGCCCGCGCCAACCTCGAACGGGTGGGTTTGAGCGACAAGGAGTCCGCCTATCCGGCACAGCTCTCGGGCGGCCAGCAGCAGCGGGTGGCCATCGCCCGCGCCCTGTCCATGGAACCGGAGCTGATGCTCTTCGACGAGCCGACCTCGGCGCTCGACCCGGAGCTGGTCGGCGATGTGCTGGCGGTGATGCGCGGGCTCGCGCAGGAGGGCATGACGATGCTGGTCGTCACGCACGAGATGAGCTTCGCGCGGGAGGTCGCGGACCGGGTGGTGTTCATGGACGGCGGGGTCATCGTCGAGCAGGGCGTGCCGGAGCGGGTGATCGCCGATCCGCAGCACGAGCGGACCCGGACGTTCCTGGCCCGGGTGCTCGATCCGGCGGCCGCCGGGATCATCGAGGTGGCGGAGGCGGAGCCACCGCCCGGGGAGCAGCAGCCGTGACCGTCTGATGCGGACCGGGCGGGGCCGGGCGGCTCCCCTCCCGCCGCCCGCTCCCGACCTGGAGGCACCGCTTGTTCGTCGACCTGTCCCTGGACCAGCTGCGCGCCTACCGGCCCCCGCTGCCCGAGCCCGACGGCTTCGACGCGTTCTGGCGGCGCACGCTGGACGAGGCCGCCGCGTACGACCTCGACACGCGCTTCACGGGGATCGACGCGGGTCTGTCCCAGCTGCACACCTGCGACGTGGAGTTCTCGGGCTTCGGCGGACACCGCGTCAAAGGCTGGTTCCTGATACCGCGCGCGGCGGACGGGCCGCTGCCGTGCGTCGTGCAGTACCTCGGGTACGGCGGCGGCCGCATGCACCCGCACGACTGGCTGCTGTGGCCGGCTGCGGGCTACGCCACGCTGGTCATGGACACCCGGGGCCAGAGCGGCCCGAACCGCCCCGGCGACACGCCCGACCCGGTCGCCGCCGCCAATCCGGGCGTGCCCGGCAAGCTGACGCAGGGGCTGCTCGACCCCGACGGCTACTACTACCGCCGCGTCTACACCGACGGTGTACAGGCCGTGGCGGCGGCACGCGGGCACCCGGCGGTGGACGCCACGCGGATCGTGGTGGCGGGCGGCAGCCAGGGCGGCGCCATCGCGCTGGCCGTGGCCGGGCTGGTGCCGGGCCTCGCGGGCGCGCTGATCGACGTACCGTTCCTGACCCACATCCGGCGCGCCGTCGAGATCACCGACGAGGGCCCGTACGGCGAGCTGACCCGCTATCTCGCGGGCGCCCGGACCGAGGTGGACACCGCCCTGCACACGCTCGACCACTTCGACGGCCTGAACTTCGCGGTGCGCGCGAGCGCCCCCGCCCTCTTCGGGACCGCCCTGCGCGACCCGGTCACGCCCGCCTCCACCGGCTTCGCCGCGTACCACCACTACGCAGGCCCGAAGGAGCTGCGGACGTGGCGGTTCAACGGGCACGAGGGCGGGGGCGGGCACCAGCGGGCGGAGGAGATCCGCTTCGTGCGGGAGCTGATGGGCTGACCGGGCGCGGACCGAGGGCGGTCAGCGCGCCCGCAGCAGATGGTCCATCGCGAGCTGGTCGAGCCGCTCGAAGGCCATCCCGCGGGCGGCGGCCGCTTCCGCGTCGAAGGACTCGTACGCCGTACGGTCCGCGAGCAGGGCGGCGAGCCCGTCCTCGACGGTGGGCCGGGCCAGCTCGTCCAGCCGGGACGCGCGCAGCGCCCCCTGGACGGCCGGGTCCGCGCGGAAGGCCGCGGCGCGCTCCTTGAGGATCAGATAGGTGCGCATGCATCCGGCCGCCGAGTCCCACACGCCGTCCGGGTCCTCGGTGCGCGGCGGCTTGAAGTCGAAGTGCCGCGGGCCGTCGTAGCCCGCCGTCTCCAGCAGGTCCACCAGCCAGAACGCGGCCCGCAGGTCACCGGCGCCGAAGCGCAGGTCCTGGTCGTACTTGATGCCGGACTGCCCGTTCAGGTCGATGTGGAAGAGCTTGCCCGCCCACAGGGCCTGCGCGATGCCGTGCGGGACGTTCAGCCCGGCCATCTGCTCGTGGCCGACCTCCGGGTTGACGCCGAACAGCTCCGGCCGTTCCAGCCGCTCGATGAACGCGAGGGCGTGGCCGACGGTGGGCAGCAGGATGTCGCCGCGCGGCTCGTTGGGCTTCGGTTCGATGGCGAACCGCAGGTCGTAACCCTGTTCGACGACATACTGGCCGAGCAGGTCGAACGCCTCCTTCATCCGGTCCAGGGCCGCGCGCACGTCCTTGGCCGCGCCGGACTCCGCACCCTCGCGCCCGCCCCACGCCACATACGTACGGGCGCCCAGCTCGGCCGCCAGGTCGATGTTCCGCAGGGTCTTGCGCAGCGCGTAGCGCCGTACGCCGCGGTCGTTGGCGGTGAAGGCGCCGTCCTTGAAGACCGGATGGGTGAAGAGGTTGGTCGTCGCCATCGGGACGGTCAGCCCGGTGGCGTCCAGCGCCTGGCGGAAGCGCTTGACGGCAGCCTCTCGGGCGATGTCGCCGGACCCGAAGGGGATCAGGTCGTCGTCGTGGAAGGTGACACCGTACGCGCCCAGGTCCGCCAGCCGGTGGACGGTCTCGACCGGGTCGAGCGGGCGGCGGGTGGCGTCCCCGAACGGGTCGCGGCCCTGCCAGCCGACCGTCCACAGGCCGAAGCTGAACTTGTCCTCGGGCACGGGCTGGTAGCTCATCGTGGCTCCCTCGGCCGATCCACCAATTCGTCATGGCGCTTTACAAATTGCGGCGGGCCCAAACTAATATGCGGCAGCACGCCGGGAAAGCCCTTCGACGGGCGTGCTGCCCGGCGACCGGCGAGGCCGCCCCGCGGTCCGGAGGGAGCACGCGATGGGCACACAGGCAGCGGGACCGCTGGTCGTCGGCGTGGACAGTTCCACCCAGTCCGCCAAGGCGCTCGTGGTGGACGCCGCGACGGGCGAGGTCGTCGCCCGCGGGCAGGCTCCGCATGTGGTCGGCGGCGGTACGGGGCCCGGCGGCGCGGGCAAGGAGAGCGATCCCGAGCAGTGGTGGCAGGCGCTCGGCGAGGCGCTGCGCCAGTGCGGTGACGCCGCGCGGCAGGCAGCGGCCGTCTCCGTCGCGGGACAGCAGCACGGCCTGGTCACCCTCGACGCTTCGGGGCGGCCGGTGCGTCCGGCGCTGCTGTGGAACGACGTACGGTCGGCGCCCCAGCAGCGGCGCCTGCTGGAGGAATTCGGCGGGCCGCAGGCATGGGCGCGGCGGGTGGGCAGTGTGCCGCAGCCCGCGTTCACCGTGACCAAGTGGGCCTGGCTGCGCGAGACCGAACCCGCGGCGGCCGACGCGACGGCCGCGGTACGGCTGCCGCACGACTACCTCACCGAGCGTCTGACGGGCGAGGCGGTCACCGACCGCGGCGACGCGTCCGGTACGGGCTGGTGGTCACCGGCCGACGAAACGTACGACGAAGAGATCCTGCGGCACGTCGGCCTGGACCCGAAGACGCTGCCGCGGGTGGCGCGTCCCGGCGAGGCGGCGGGCACCGTACGGAGCCGTGAACTTCCGCTACCGCAGGGCGCGTTGGTCGCCGCGGGCACCGGCGACAACATGGCGGCGGCACTGGGGCTCGGACTGCGCCCCGGCCGGCCCGTCCTGAGCCTGGGCACCTCGGGCACGGTCTACGCGGTGTCCGACCGGCGTCCGCCCGGCGATCCGACGGGCACCGTCGCCGGGTTCGCCGACGCACGCGGCGACTGGCTGCCGCTGGCCTGCACCCTGAACTGCACGCTGGCCGTGGACCGGGTCGCCGCCCTGTTCGGGCTGGGGCGGGAGGACGTGGAGCCCGGCGGGTCGGTGGTGATGCTGCCCTTCCTGGACGGCGAGCGCACGCCCGCTCTACCGCACGCGTCCGGGCTGCTGCACGGCCTGCGGCACGACACGACACGCGGGCAGGTACTCCAAGCGGCCTACGACGGGGCGGCCTTCGCACTGCTCCAGGCGCTGGACCGGATCGTGGGCGAGGAGCTGCCCGCCGATGTGCCGCTGCTGCTGATCGGCGGCGGAGCGCGCGGCCGGGCCTGGCGGGACACCGTACGCCGGCTTTCGGGGCGGCCCGTGGTGGTGCCCGAGGCCGCCGAACTGGTCGCCCTCGGCGCGGCGGCGCAGGCCGCGGGACTGCTGCTGGGCGAGGACCCGGCGGCGGTGGCGCGGCGCTGGGGGACGGCGCGCGGTACCGAGTACGCGGCGGTTCCGTGCGACACGGCGGCGCGGGAGCGGCTGGCGGAAACGCTCTCTGCGGGTGGGCCGCTGCTGGGAGCGTGACGGGGACGGTGACCGCGCGCTGTGAGCGGAACGGTGATCCGCCCGCTGCCGGGATGTAAGGGGAACACGGTTCCGCCCGCTGCCGAAAGGCGACCGGCGCCGGTTCGCGCCCCGGGAACGGTGGCCGGAAATCCGGATCCGGAGAACGGATTCGGACGCTGCCGTACCGCCGGCGCGGGAGTTGTGATGGGGTGCCGGGCATGAGCATCTTTGTTCGTGCCCGGTTCGATGTCCGCGACCGCCGGCAGGACGGCATCGAGCGGAGTGCCACCGCGCTGCACGAGGCGGCCGGACCGGAACCGGTGAGCCCGACCTACCGCTGGTTCACCCTGCCCGAGCCCGGCGCCTACCTGGTACTGGAGGAGTACGCCGACCCGGCGGCGCCCGGGGCGGTCCCGGAGAGCTGCACCGGGCTGCTGACGAGCCTGGGGCGGTGTGCGGACATGGCGTTCGCCGAGATGTACGGGGCGCTGGGGCCGGGGCGGCCGGACGTGGGCTGCTGACGGTCGGCGGCCGTTCCGTACCCGTATACGCCACGCACACCCGACGAGCCCGGGAGAGCACCGACCCGCATGATCACCACGCCCGTCCCGCCCAGACCGTCCACATCACCCGCCCCGTCCGCAACAGGCGCCCCGTGACCGCTCCCGGCGCCGACACACAGCACGGCATCCGCCGCCGTAACCTGGCGCGGGTTTTGGAGGCCGTGGCCGCCGACGGGCCTGTGTCGCGGGCAGGTGTCGCGGCGCGGGTCGGGCTGACCCGGGCGGCCGTCGGCACGCTGGTCGACGCCCTGCTGCGGGCCGGTCTGCTGGTCGAGACGGGGCCGGCGGCGACCGGCGGACGCGGGCGGCCGGGCAGCGAACTGGCCGTCAGCGACACCGGGCCCGCGGGCATCGGCGCCGAGATCGGCGTGGGCCACTTGTCGGTGTGTGCCGTCGATCTGCGCGGGCGGATACGGGCCCGGGTGGCGGCCGAGGCGGCCGACCGGGGCAGCGAGCCGGGCCCCGTACTGCGCCGTCTGGCCGGGATGATCACGGAGGTCACGGACCGGATCGCGGCACTGGGGCTGCGGCCCGCCGGGCTGACGGTCGCGGTCCCGGGGCTGGTGGCGCGCGGCACGACGACCGTGGTGCACGCTCCCAACCTCGGCTGGCGCAACGTCGATCCGGCTCCGGCGCTCCGTGCTCTTACCGCCGTGCCCGAGCCGCTCGCCGTCGAGAACGAGGCCAACCTCGGCGCGCTGGCCGAGCTGCGGCTCGGCGGCGGGCCGGACGGCGGAGGGGCACCGCCACCCGACTTCCTCCATGTCTCGGCGGAGGTGGGAATCGGCGCCGCGGTCGTCGTGGACGGTCAACTGCTGCGCGGGGTTCGGGGATTCGCGGGCGAGCTGGGGCACGTGCCGGTGTATCCCGGCGGGCGGCCGTGCGGCTGCGGGGCGCGGGGGTGTCTGGAGCAGTACGCGGGAGAAGCGGCCGTACTACGGGCGGCCGGTCTCGACCCGGGGCGTGCGGCGGCCGGCCACCCCGGTCCGCGGGCGCGCGTCGAACTCCTCGCCCATCGCGCCGCCGCCGGGGACCGCGCCACCTCGGCCGCCCTGCGGGACGCGGGGACGGCGCTCGGGATCGCGCTCGCGGGGGCCGTGCATCTGCTCGACCCGGAGGCGGTGCTGCTCGGCGGGGCGCTGGCGCGGCTGGCGCCCTGGCTCCTGCCGTCGCTGGAGCGGGAGCTGACGGCCCGTACAGCCCTCGCGCCGTACGCGGGGAGCGTGCCGCGGATACGGGTGGCCGCCGCCCGCCGCGGAGCCGACGGGCCGCTGCTCGGCGCTGCGCACGCCGCCCTGCGCGCCGTTCTCGACGATCCGCTGGGCCGGTCCTGGACACCCGCCGTTTCCCGGCAGCTCTCCGGCGAATAACCCGGTCCGTCACCTCGACGGCTTTCCCGGCCCTGGTCCGCCGGTCCGCGGCCGGAATCACCCCGGCACACTTTCCAGTAACTGATTCCACTAAACCTGTCCATCTCCCTTATTTTTCATGCCACTCGTTCGAGTGATTGCCCCGATTAAAACGACACGCCTATGTTCAGTGCGACGAGCGGCACGGACCTCGTCTCGCGAACGGCCGTGGCTCCGGCCGCCGTCCTCTTCCCGACCTTCCAAGATTGGTGGCGCAGCCGTGACGGTTACGGACGAGACAATTCCCGGCCCCGAGGGCGAAACACAGAATTCCAGCCTCACGACGGCGGCGGCCCGCAATCTGGCCACGACCACCAAGACCGTGCCGCAGATGCAGGGCGTCACCTCGCGCTGGCTGCTGCGGCTGCTGCCCTGGGTGCAGGTCTCCGGCGGCACGTACCGCGTCAACCGGCGGCTGACGTATACGGTCGGCGACGGCCGCGTGGACTTCGCCGTCTCCGGCACCGATGTAACGATCATCCCCGACGAACTGCGCGAACTGCCCGCGCTGCGCGACTTCACCGACAGCGCGGTGCTCGGCGCGCTCGGCGAGCGCTTCGTCCAGCGCGAGTACGCGCCCGGCGACGCGATCGCCACCGCCGGCACGCCCGCCGACCGCCTGGTGCTGATCGCGCACGGCCGGGTCGACCGGATCGGCGCCGGGAAATACGGCGACGAAACGGTCCTGGGAGCGCTCGCCGGTGGCGACCACCTCGGCGACAAGCCGCTCACCGACACCGCCGCTTCGTGGGAGTACACCTACCGCGCGGTGACCCGGGTGACCGTCATGGAGCTGCCCCGGCAGGCCGCACAGGAGGTCACGGACCGCTCGCAGGAGCTGCGCGACCACCTCGCGGCGGCCGGCGCGGGCAGCGCTCCGCCGCGCAACGACAGCGGCGAGTCGGCCATCGAGGTCGCCTCCGGCCACCACGGCGAGCCGCGGGTGCCCGGCACCTTCGTCGACTACGAGCTCACACCCCGGGAGTACGAGCTGAGCGTGGCGCAGTCGGTGCTGCGGGCCCACACCCGGGTCGGCGACCTGTACAGCGACCCGATGAACCAGGTCGAGCAGCAGTTGCGGCTGACCATCCAGGCGCTGCGCGAGCGCCAGGAGCACGAGATGGTCAACAACCCCGGGTTCGGGCTGCTGCACAACGCCGACCTGACGCAGCGCGTCCGTACCCGCAGCGGCCCGCCCACCCCCGACGACCTCGACGACCTGCTCGCGACGGTGTGGAAGGACCCGGCCTTCCTGCTGGCCCACCCGAAGGCGATCGCCGCCTTCGGCCGGCAGTGCAGCGCCCGTGGCCTGTATCCGACGGCGGTCGACTTCATGGGGCACTCGCTGCCTTCCTGGCGCGGGGTCCCGATCTTTCCGTGCAACAAGATTCCGGTCGGCGCCGACGGCACCAGTTCGTTCCTGGTGATGCGCACCGGCGAGGAGAAGCAGGGCGTCGTCGGACTGCACCAGACGGGAATCCCGGACGAATACGAACCGGGACTCTCGGTGCGGTTCATGGGCGTCAACGACCAGGCCATCGCCAACTATCTCGTGAGCGCCTACTACTCCGCCGCGATCCTGGTGCCGGACGCGCTGGGAATTCTGGAGGACGTGCAGACCGGCCAGTGAACCACCCCATTCCGGCCATGAGAAACGGTTGAAGAACCGTTTGCCGGAATATGACGCTCCCGCGTCATTCATGGCCGAAATCCCGTCAATGCCGGCGCGATATCCGCGGCCCCGGCGCGCAGTCCCCGCGCGCTCTCCCCGGCCGCGTGCCGCCGGCCGGTCGCGTCCGGCCCGCGGCCCTGACCGTCCCACGACCCACAGGAACAGGTGAAACCCCCCATGACCACATCGGCGGACCCGACGTCCGGACCCGGCGCCACCCCGGACACCGACCAGGCGCGCACCAGCCTGGCGACAGCCGCGGCACGCAATCTGGCCACCACGACCAAGACCGTGCCGCAGATGCAGGGGATCTCCTCCCGCTGGCTGCTGCGCGTGCTGCCGTGGACCCAGGTCTCCGGCGGTACGTACCGCGTCAACCGGCGCCTGACGCACACCCTGGGAGACGGCCGGGTCGAGTTCACCAGCACCGGTTCCGACGTCCGGGTCATCCCCGCGGAGCTGCGGGAGCTGCCGCCGCTGCGCGACTTCGACGATCCGGCGGCGCTGGAGGCGCTGGCCGGTCGGTTCGTGCAGGAGGAGTACGCGCCCGGTGACGTGCTGGTGGAGCAGGGCCGGCCGGCCGACCGGGTCGTCCTGGTCGCGCACGGCAAGCTGAACCGTATCGGCACCGGCAAGTACGGTGACGAAACGGTTCTCGGCGTCCTCGCGGACGGCGACCACCTGGGCGAAACGGCACTGCTGTCCCCGGACGCGGCCTGGGAGCACACGGTCCGCGCGGTCACCCGGGTGACCGTACTGACGCTGCCCCGCACCGCGTACGAACAGAGCGCGGACCACAGCCCCGGCCTGCGCGACCACCTGGAGCGCTACCGCACCGCCCGGATCCCGCCGCAGAACAAACACGGCGAGGCGGCCATCGACGTGACCTCGGGTCACGCTGGCGAACCCGCGCTGCCGGGCACCTTCGTCGACTACGAAGTGGCGCCGCGTGAATACGAACTGAGCGTCGCGCAGACCGTGCTGAAGATCCACACCCGGGTCGCCGACCTCTACAACGACCCGATGAACCAGCTGAACCAGCAGCTGCGGCTGACCATCGAGGCGTTGCGCGAGCGCCAGGAGCACGAGATGGTCAACAACCGCGAGTTCGGCCTGCTGCACAACGCCGACCTCAAGCAGCGCATCCACACCCGCAGCGGCCCGCCCACCCCCGACGACCTGGACGAACTGATCTCGCGGCGCCGCAAGACGCAGTACCTGCTGGCCCACCCGCGCACCATCGCGGCCATCGGCCGCGAGTGGAACGCCCGCGGCATCTACCCCACCACCACGGAGATCGGCGGCACCCCCGTCCGCGCCTGGCGCGGCATCCCGCTGCTCCCCTGCAACAAGATCCCCGTCAACCCCGACCAGACCAGCTCGATCATCGCCATGCGCGTCGGCGAGGAGAACCAGGGCGTCGTCGGCCTGCACCAGACCGGCATCCCCGACGAGTACCAGCCCGGCCTCTCGGTCCGGTTCATGGGCATCAACGACCAGGCGGTCATCAACTACCTGGTGAGCGCCTACTATTCGGCAGCCGTCCTGGTACCGGACGCACTGGGCGTTCTGGAGGACGTGGAGATCGGCCACTAGCCCGCACCACTGAGGTATGCCGCCCGCTGTCCCGGCATTGCGCTGGGGCGGCGGGCGGAGTGCTTCAGTCCCGGCACCGCCCAGGACTCACTGGCCGTCGGCCGCTGCCGGGTCCTCGGCGGGGAAGAGGATGGGGCTGATCAGATAGCGGGTGCGTTCCGGCGAGGGCTCGTTGGCGATCCGCCGCATCAGCGCCGCACGCATCTCCTCGATCAGGGCGGTCAGTTCTTCTCGGCTCAGCCACATGGCGTGCTGGCGATAGCCGACCAGATCGGCGGCCGGGTCGGCGCCGGGCCGGTCGAGGTAGGCGTGGAACTCGGCCAGCAGGGCCGCCATCGCCACCGCGAACACCCGCCGGTGCTCGGTGACTGGTACGGAGGCGGCGGTCTCGGCGTCGACAACCGCCCGTTCACGCCGCAGCCGGTAGCGGCGCTCGACCGCGCCGCGTACCCGCCGTTCGTCCTCGACCTCCAGCAGCCCGGCGTCCGCCAGCACGCCGACCTGCCGGTAGACGGTGGCCTTCGAGGCGTCGGGGAGCAGGGTGCACAGCTGAGAGGTGGTCAGGGCCCGGCCGCCGGACAGGGCGTGCACGATGCGCAGGCGTACGGGGTGCAGGAGCAGGTCGACCGTGTCCATGGGCGTACGCTCTCACAGGTGATACCTTTCTCAAACTTGAGAACGTAGCCGGGCACGCTCCGGCCCCACCAAGGAGAGAACGATGGCCTCCATAACGCCCCCGTTAGGACACCTGCACGACCTCGGCGACGGCCGCCGTCTGCTGCTGCACCGCTCCGGCACCGGCGGCCCGACCGCGGTGTTCCTGGCGGGAGCGGGCATGATGAGCCTGGACTACCTGAACATCCACCGGCGCGTCGCCGAGCGGACCACGGCCGTCCTCTACGACCGCGGCGGCAACGGCTGGAGCTACCCCGCAGAACTGCCCCGCACCGCCGGCGAAGTCACCGAGGAACTGCGCGAACTCCTGCACGCCGCCGGCGTCCCCGGGCCCTACCTGCTGATCGGCCACTCCCTCGGCGGGGCCTACGCGCGCCACTACGCCAGGTGCTTCCCGACCGAGGTCGCCGGGCTGCTCCTGCTCGACCCCTTCCACGAGGACATGGCGGTCCGCGCCCCCCAGCGGGCACGGGAGATGCTCGACGCGATGCTGGACCAGATGGCGGACCAGGTGACGGCCGAGTTCACACCGGAACAGGTGGCGCAGGCCCGCGCCCCGATGCTCGAACACTTCGCCGCCTGGCCGGAGTCGGTACGCGGCCCCCTGGTCGAACAGCACCTCGCCACCTGGCGGGCCGCCGGGCGCGAGAACCAGAACCTGTACGACAAGGTCGCCGACGAACTCCGCACCGCGCCCGCCACTCCCGACCTGCCGCTGATCGTGCTGACGGCCATGGGGCACGACGCCACACAGGCCCGCCTGTGGCCCGCGGAGCTGCTCGGTGAGATCAACGAACTCAAGCGGAGGCTGCACGCCGAGGTGGCCGCCGAATCCCCGCGCGGAGAGCAGCGGGTCCTCGACGACGCGGGGCACGGGTGGCTGCACGAGGAGCGGGCTGACGCGGTGCTTCAGGCTGTCGAGGACCTGATCGTCCGGGCACGTCGAGGCCGGAGGGCCGCTCCGCACGGGAGGTGACGGGGCGCCAGTAGGGGGAGATGAGGCGGAAGACTGCGTTTTCCGGCTCTCTGGGGTGGTGGGTTTACGCCAGGCCCGGTGGGGGCCGGGGTGTACCGGTAGGCGGACAGGGGCCGTCGGGGTGCGTGCGGCGGGGATTCCGGTGTTGTCAGGGCTCGCGGGCGCAGCCGGGAGGGTGCCCGGCGGGGGCCGTTACTCGCTGTCGCGTGTCCGGTGTTGTCGCTGTACGCCCTCTCGGCACATCTGACACACACGTCACAGACGGAGTGGCGTCTCCGCGTCCGGCCTGGGAGTTCACCTTCTCCGGTGGCTGCAACGGCGATGGCCCGGCGGGGCGTTCACCGTCGCTGTGCGTTCGGGGCGGCCCGGGGGTGCAGTGCTTTGCGCGCTTCCGTGAGGGGTGGGCCGCGCGCCGTGGGGGACATTCCGGTCGGCACCCGTATTCGGCCGCTTCGCGCAAATCCAGCCGCCACAACGTCATTTGGGGCATGGCCAGACCTTTTCGGTCGAAAAAACAGGTTCTCCCGGAACCGCCCCAAAGAGCGGATCACGCCTTACGCTCCCTGGTCATGCGCAGAACAACGAGCATCTTCAGCAGGGCCGGCCTCGCCGCCCTCCTCGCCCTCGTCGTCTCCGTTCTCGGCCTGGGCGCCGCGTCCCCCGCGTCCGCCGCCGACACCCCGGCGCTGGCCTTCACCGTCGACAAGACGCAGGCCACGCCCGGCTCGGACGTCACGCTGACCATGACGTTCACCAACACCGGCACCGCCGATGTGCGCTTCGTGTGGCAGTCCTTCCAGCCCACGTGGGAGACCTCTTCGACGAGCGGTCTGAAGTACACCTGGAAGACCTGTACCGCTGACCCCGGCGTGACCTGCAAGGCGGGCGCGGGCGCCACGTACTCCGTGCCGATCGCCCCCGGTGCCACCCGTAAGGTCACCATGACCTACACCATCGGCGCCGACTCCTCCTGCGGCTACCCCGACGTCGCCTTCTACTCGTACATCTACACCGAGTTCGGCGGCGGTCAGCCCGCCAAGGAGGGCACCTTCTTCACCCCCGCCACTCGCGTGATCTGCCCGACCACTCCCCCGGCGGGTGCCCAGGCCTGATCCGGGCCGCACGACTCGCACGACCCGCGCGTTCCGCACGGTCCGGCCCCGCCGCACCGGTGCGGCCCCCCAGACGCGCGCCCCGTCCCCATTCAGCTTCCCGCCCCTCCGGTCCAGGGCCGTGGCCACGCCCCTGGACCGGAGGGGCGGTCGTCGTTCCCGGTGAGAGCGTGCGGCATTCGGGCGACAGGGGCGACACGACGATCGTTCGGTGGTTGTACGGCTTTCTGATACCTGCGGGCCATAGTGGGCGTTCCGCACCCATGGGACCGTTGCCGGAACGTCTGGGGGGATCGTGAAGAATCGATTCGTTCGCACGCGGGCGGTACTGACGGCACTGACGGCATGGGGCGCACTGGCCGGGAGCGGAGTGGCCGCAGGGGCCACCGCCACGGACAGCGGCACCCCGCGCCTGGGGAAGGCGGTCGGCGTCGCGCCAGGGGTGACGTATCGCGCCTTCGACATACTGGTGGGGCGCGGCACCGCGCACGGCCACCTGGTGACGGTGGACCTGACCGACCGCCGGACGACGGTGGACCTGCTGTACCCCGGCGCGGTCGGTGCGCGCTCTCCGGTCTCCCGGCTGGCCGACACGCGGGCGGCAGTGGCCGCCGTCAACGCGGATTTCTTCAACATCACCGAGACCCAGCATCCCGGCGTGGAGGCAACCGGCGCCCCCGTGGGCCCGGCCATCGCCTCCGGGCAGCACCTGAAGGCGGCGGTGCCCGACGGGCAGCGCTTCGGACCTGCGCTGCCGCCCGGCACGAACACCCGCGACGTCATCGGCGTCGGCTATGACCGGCGCGCCCGGCTGGACCGGCTGTCCCTGCGCGGCGCCGTGCTGACCGCCGACGGCGCGCTGCCGCTGAAGGGCCTCAACCAGTACGCGCTGCCGGTGAACGGCATCGGCGCGTTCACCTCCAAGTGGGGCCCCACCTCGCGCGTCCGGGCGACCTGCGGCACGGACACCGACCGGGCGGCGCCGTGCAGTACGGAGACGTACGAGGTCACGGTCACGCGCGGCCGAGTGGCCGGGGTCGCGCAGGTGCCGGGCCGGGGCGGCATCGCCCGCGGTACGACGGCGCTCGTCGGCCGGGAGGAAGGTGCCCGGCAGCTGCGCAAGCTGCACATCGGCGACCGGGTGCGCATCGGCCACCGGCTGACCGCCCGCCGCCCCGGACCGCTGCGCTTCGCCGTCGGCGGCTTCCCCATCGTCCGCGACGCGGAGCCGCTGACCGGCCTGGACACCGTCACCCCGGCCATCCGCACCTCCGCGGGCATCGGCGCGCACGGCCGCCGGCTGCTGCTGCTCGCACTCGACGGCGCGCCGGGCCGGGCGGACATGACCGTACGCGAACTGGCCGACCTGATGGACCGGCTGGGCGCCCGGGACGCGATCAATCTGGACGGCGGCGGCTCCTCCACGCTGGTCACACGCGAGCCGGGCAGCCCGGGCTCGACGGTCCGCAATCACCCCTCGGGCGGCGCGGAGCGGCCGGTGCCGAATGCCATCGGGGTCTTCACGCGAGGGTGACGCCGTGGCGGCGCTCAGGGCCGCACGCTGCTCACCACATCCGCCGCCCCGGACAGCCCGTTCTGGATGTCCGGGGCCAGGCTGCTGCCCGCCAGGTAAAAGCCGAGCAGCATACAGACGAGGGCGTGTGTGAATTTCAGGCGTCCGCTGCGCAGGAAGACGACGGTCAGTACGACGAGCAGCACGACGACCGAGATCGAAATAGCCACGACAAACCTCCTCACCCGCCGCCCGAACGGACGACAACGGGCGCCAGTTTGGCGTATTCGGCGCCTTTCCCCGGGTTTTCACGGGTGCGCCATGCGGGTGATCACTGCGGGTCACCGGGCGGTGGCCCTGCTCTCCGGCCGCATTTCACGTTCCGTACGGGTGGGCGGCGGGGAGAATCACACCCTTCCTGGGTGGCCGACCTTCGATTCCAGGACGTTGGTCCCGGACCTTCGGCGGCCCGGTCCGGGTTGCGCACCCCATATATTCGTGGCATGAGCACATCGCGGGGGCGGCGCGCGCTGCGCCGCTGGATACCGAACCAGCACGGCGCCTGGGCCATGCTGCTCGTTCCCTTCCTGGCAGGCGCCCTGCTGGGCGGGGTCGTCGGCCGGCACGCCCTGCTGTTGCCCGCGTGGCTGCTGGCCTATTGCACGGCGTTCCACGGCCAGCAATACGTCCGGCTGCGCCGCCTTTCCCGTAATCCCCGCGCGCCTCGCCGGCATCTGGCGCCGCTGGCCGGATTCGGGGCGGCATTCGTCCTGTGCGCCGTACCGCTCGCCGTGGCGCATCCCTGGCTGTTGCTCGCCGCATTGTGCGCGGCGCCGTTCTTCGCCGTGAATATCGTGTACGCGTACCGCAACGAGGAACGCGCCACGGTCAACGGAATCGTCGCGGTGGTGCCCGCCTGCGGAATGCTGCTCGTCTCGGACCGGCTGGGCAGCGGCACGGTCGATTCGGGCGCGTGGACGGCCGCCGTGGCCTGTCTGCTGTATTTCACCGGGACCGTGCTCTACGTGAAGACGATGATCCGCGAGCGCGGGAGCGAGGCGTTCCGGGTGGCGTCGGCCATTTACCACGGGCTCGCGGTGGTGGCCGCCGTGTCACTGGACCCGTGGCTGGCGGTCCCGTTCGTGGTGTTCCTGCTGCGGGCCGTGGCGATGCCGGGGCGCGACGTACGGGTGGCGGTGGTCGGTGCCGTCGAGGTGCTGTGTTCGGTGCTGCTGCTGGCCTTCATCGTGTGCGGCCATCTGTTTCCCTGCTGAGGTCCCGCGGCGCGGGCGAAGGCGCCTGCCGCGCCGGGGCGGTCTCCCCCGCCGTCAGGTCCCCCGCAGCCCGCCCCTTGGCGTGCCTGATCTGCGCGTAGACGTGAGCGCGCAGTTCGGTGAAGCGCGGGGCGGAGCGGGTGGTGATCTGGTCGCGGTCGGCCGGCAGGTCGACGGCGAGGTCCTCCTGGACGACAGTGGGCGCCGAGGACAGTACGACCACCCGCCGCCCCAGGTAGACGGCCTCGTCGATGTCGTGGGTGACCAGCAGCGTCGTCACCCCGAGCCGGCGCCACAGGGTGAGCAGCAGGTCCTCCAGCTCGGCGCGGGTCTGCGCGTCCACGGCGGCGAACGGCTCGTCCATCAGGAGCACCTGGGGCTCGTACGCGATGGCGCGGGCGATGGCGACGCGCTGCTGCATACCGCCGGACAGCTGCCACGGGTGGGCCGCCGCGGCGTCGGCCAGGCCGACGGCGGACAGCGCCCCTTCGACCAGTTCGCGGCGGCGCGGCGCGGGGACCTTCTTCTCGCGCAAGGGGAGTTCGACGTTCTTGCGCACCGTCATCCAGGGGAAGAGGCTGCGCCCGTACTCCTGGAAGACGACGGCCATGCCCGGGGGCGGGCCGGTGACGCGGCGGCCCGCGACCCGTACCTCGCCGGCCGTCGGGGACAGCAGCCCGGCGACACACTTGAGCAGGGTCGTCTTGCCGCATCCGGACGGCCCGACGACGCAGACGAGGTCGCCGTCGGCCACCTGAAAATCGATCTTGCGCAGCGCCTCGACCCCGCCGCGCCCTTCGTACGTCTTGCCCAGACCGGTGATCTCAAGCATGCCGCCCCCGCTCCTCGCCGCGCGCCAAGTGCCAGGCCAGTATGCGGCGTTCGGCGGCCCGGAAGGCGAGCGAGAGGCCGAATCCGAGCAGTCCGAGGACGACGATGCCGCTCCACATCTCGGGGATCGCGAAGCCGCGCTGGAAGAGGACGACGGTGTGGCCGATGCCCGAGGTGCTGGCGAACATCTCCCCGATGACCATGAGGATGATGCCGATGGACAGGGCCTGCCGCAGGCCCGCCATGATCTGCGGGCTCGCCGCGGGCAGCACCAGGTGGCGCAGCCGGGCGGGCCCGCGCAGCCCGAAGCAGCGGCCGGTGTCGGCCAGCACCTCGTCCACGGCGCGGACGCCCTCGACGGTGTTCAGCAGCACGGGCCAGACGCAGCCGGAGACGATGACCAGCACCTTCATCGTGGTGTCCAGGCCCGCGAGCAGCATGATCAGGGGGACCAGGACCGGCGGCGGCACGGCGCGGAAGAATTCCAGTACGGGTTCGGCGGCGGCCCGCAGGGTGCGCGAGGAGCCGATGGCCACGCCGAGGCCGACGCCGAGCAGCCCGGCCAGCGCGTAGCCCGTGAGCAGCCGTCCCACGCTGGGCAGCACGTCCTCGGTGATCCGGTCGGAGAACCACACCTCGGTGAAGGCGGTGGCGACCCGGCCGGGCGTCGGCAGGTAGAAGGTGGGCTGGGCCACGCTGTAGGCCCACCAGCCGAGGATCAGCAGGACGGGCAGGCCCAGGACGCGCAGCAGGCGCAGGGCCGTGCGCCTCGGGAGTCCCGTACGCCGCAGCGGGCCCGCGGGCCGCTTTCCTGCCGCGCCCGCCGGGCTCACCGCGCCACCTCGGCCCGTACGGACGGGTGCCAGGCCAGCACCCGGCGCTCCACCGCGCGCACCACCGCGTTCACGGCGACCCCGACCAGCCCGGCCAGCACGATCAGCGCGTACACCTCGGTGACCGCGCCGCCGGACTGGGCGAGCTGGATGCGCAGCCCGAGCCCGGGACTGCCGATGACCAGTTCGGCGGTGACGGCGAGGATGAACGCCACCGCGGCGGCCAGCCGCACGCCCGTCATCACGTACGGCAGGGCCGTCGGCCACACCAGATGGCGCAGGTGGGCCCAGCGGCCGAGGCGATAGCTGCGGGCGGTCTCCCGGGCGACCGGGTCCACGTCGGCCACGCCGTACAGCACCTGGATGAGCACCTGCCAGAAGGAGGCGTAGACCACCAGGAGCAGGGTGGAGCCGGTCTCGGCGCCGAAGAGCAGGGTGGCCAGCGGGATCAGCGCCACGGACGGGATGGGGCGCAGGAACTCGATGGTGGAGGCGGTGGCCGCGCGCAGCCCGGGTACGGCGTCGATGAGCACGCCGAGGGCGACGGCCAGGCAGCAGGCGAGGGCGAGCCCGACGGCCCAGGACCGCAGGGTCTCGCCGAGCGCCGTCCACAGGGCCGCGTCGCCCAGCTCGGTGACCAGGCGGCGCACGATCGCGGTGGCCGGCGGCAGGTGGCGCGGGTCGATCAGGCCGAGCCGGGGCACCGCCTCGGCGACGGCGAAGAGGCACGCCAGGCCCAGCAGCCCGAACCCGGCGGCGCGCGGCGTGCTCATCGGCGCCCCGGCGCGCGCCGTGCGTCGGGTCACGGCAGCAGTGCGCCGACGTCGGCGGGCCGCTTGAGGACGCCGTCCTTGCGGGCCAGGTCGGCGACGGTCTGCACGGAGGCGCGGTTGATCTCGGTGGGCCACTTCGGCAGCACGATGCGGTGGATGACCGCGGGCGGGATCTTGGTGTATTTGCCGAGTTCTGCGCGTACCGCCTCGGGGTGGGTCCGGGCGTAGGCCAAAGCCTGGTTGATGGCGGTCGTGAAGCGCTTGACCAGGCCGGGGTTCTCGCGGAGCAGTTTCTCGCTGGTGAAGTACATGGCGACGGCGAGGTTGTCGACGGCCTCGGCGAAGGGCCAGCACACGGCCCGGGCGCCCTGGTCGACGGTCTGGGTCTGGAACGGCTCCACGGTCCAGACGGCGTCCACCCGGCCGGCGGCGAGCGCGGCGGCCATGTCGGGCAGCGGGATCTCGGTGAAGCGCAGTTTTGCGGGGTCGCCGCCGGCTTTGCGCACCGCGGCCCGGATGGTGGTGTCGCCGATGTTCTGGAGCTGGTTGACGGCGATGTTGTGGCCGGGCAGGTCCCTGGCGGAGCGGATGGAGCTGTCCTTCGGTACGAGGATGGCGCTGTAGTCCTTGCCGGGCCCGGCCTGCCCGGTGGAGGACACCCCGTTGGCCACGGCCTTCAGGGGGAGCCCCTGTTCCCGGGCGGTGAGCAGGGTGGTGGTGTTGCTGAAGCCGAAGTCGAACTGGCCGCTGACGACGCCGGGGGCGCTGTTCGCGCCGCCCTGGACGGGGGTGATCTTCGCCGAGATGCCGTTCTTGGCGAAGAAGCCGTGCGACACCGCGAGGTGGACCGGGGCGGTGTCGACGATGGAGAGCGCGCCGATCTCGATGCTGTCCGGCCCGTCGCCGCCCGACTTGGCACCGTCGTTCCCGCACGCCGTGAGAGAGAGGAGGAGTACTGCTGTCGCCGCCACGGCGGCCCGTAAGCGATACACGCGGGAACCGTAGGGGCGGGCGGGGTCGTCGTCAACGGTGCGGGAACAACAGGACGAATGAGGTCCGGGAACAACCGGACGAACGACGGCACGGCGGACGAGCAGCGGACGGGAGGAACAGGCGGGCACACGGCGAAGACGCAGGACAGAACCACGCCACCGCGCGGACGCGCCGCGCGCCGGTGGCGCAAGCGTGTCGTGGATCACGTCACGCAGCGCAACGCGACACAGATGGTTCGCGTCTTAGCGGCCGACATCCGCCGGACACCGCTCTCCGAAAGCTCCCCCCATGAGTCCTGCCCCCACCCCGCACCGCCGCCGGCCGCAGCGCGCCGCGCGGGCCGCGCTGGCGCTGGCGCCGCTGCTCGGCACCGTTGTGCTGTCCGCCTGCGGAGGCCCCGCGGCGTCCGCGTCCAAGGGTGCTCCGGTACGGGTGACACTCGGCGCGGCGAACGGCACGAAGACCGTGCAGGCGGGCGACAAACTCCAGGTCAGCGCCGCCGGCGGCAATCTGACCAAGGTGGTCGTGACCGACCCGAAGGGCCGCCGGCTGCCCGGCGGGCTCGGCGACGGCGGCCGGGTGTGGACCTCCCACGAGCCGACCGCGCCGGACACCAAGTACTCCGTCGCGGCCGAGGCCCGTAACGCACAGGGCGGAACGAACGAGGTCAAGGAGTCGCTGACCACCGCGAAGGCGGACAAACTCAACAAGGTCGTGCTCAGCCCCGGCTCGCAGGGCGCCGTCGTAGGGATCGCCCAGCCGGTCTCGATCACCTTCGACTTCCCGGTGACCGACCGGGCCGCCGTGGAGAGGCACCTGAAGGTCACCACCGACAACGGCACGCCCGGCGCGTGGGGCTGGGTCAAGGACTGGTCCGGCAAAGACCGGGTGGACTGGCGCCCCAAGGAGTACTGGAAGCCGGGCACCAAGGTGGGGCTGCGCGCCGACCTGAACGGCGTGGACTCCGGCGGCGGCCGGTACTTCGCCAAGGACTACGACCTGAACTTCACCATCGGTGCCGGCCATGTGATCAAGGTGGATCTGGACAGCAAGCACCTGACGTTCACCGAGAACGGAAAGGAGGTGAAGGACATGCCTTTCTCCGCCGGGCGGCCGGACGCGCAGCACTCCACCTGGACGGGCGTCTTCCCGCTCATGGCGAAGGAGGGCACGATCAACATGAACTCCGAGACCGTGGGACTGGGCGACGCGTACGACAAGATGGTCCGCGACTCCATGAAGCTCACCGACTCCGGGACGTACGCGCACGCCGCGCCGTGGAACGCCGGCAAGGTGGGCCGGGTCAACGACAGTTCCGGCTGCATCGGGCTGACCGATGCCGACGCCGACTGGCTCTACGCCAGGGTCCGCGTCGGCGACCCGTTCGAGGTCACCGGTTCCTCCGTAAGGGGGAGGGCGGCCGAGAACAACGGTCTCGGGGACTGGATGGTCGACTGGTCCCAGTGGCAGAAGAAGAGCGCCCTCCCATCGAGCAGCTGACCCCCTACAGAGCCTAATGTGACGGAATGAGCACCGTGCAGGACCAGGACCAAATAACGGCGTGGGCGCGCTTCAGTCGCCGCGTGCCCAACGGCTTCGCCATCTTCTACAGCCTTCTGGGGCTGTACTGCGCCGTCACGGCGCTGATCGGGCCGCTGCGGCGCGGCCTGAAACCGGTCACCGAATGGCTGGACACCCTGACCATCGTCGTCGAGCCGAACCTCGCGTACGCGGTCTTCCTCTTCCTGCTGGCCGCGGCCATGACCGCGCGCAAACGGGTGGCCCTGTGGTTCGCCGTCGTCTACATGGTGCTGGTGACGCTGACCGACGCGATCCTCGTGATCGACGGCTTCCCCGAGTACTACTTCTCCCTGGTGCTGTGCTCGGCCGCACTGGTCCTGCTGCTGGTCGCGCACCGCGAGTTCTACGCGGTGACCCGCCGCGGCGCGTTCTGGCGCGCCGCGGGCGTGCTGGTCGCGGGTCTCGTGGTGTCGATCCTCATCGGCTGGGGCCTGGTGTCGCTCTTCCCGGGCAGCCTGGAGCGCGGCGCCGACGCCCGGCTGCTGTGGGCGGCCGACCGGGTCTGCGGCGGTACGCTCAGCAACCACCAGTTCCACGGCCACCCGCCGCACTGGATCATCTTCCTGCTCGGTCTGTTCGGCGCGCTGTCGCTGCTGAACGCGGCCCTGACGCTCTTCCGGTCGCAGCGCATGGAGGCCGCGCTGCACGGTGACGAGGAGACCCGTATCCGGGCGCTGCTGGCCCGCTACGGCGGCCGGGACTCGCTCGGCTACTTCGCCACCCGCCGCGACAAGGCCGTGGTCTTCTCCCCCAGCGGCAAGGCCGCCGTGACCTACCGCGTGGAGGCCGGCGTCTGCCTGGCCAGCGGTGACCCGGTCGGTGACCGCGAGGCGTGGGGCCCGGCCATCGAGGAGTGGCTCAAGGTCGCCGGGCGCTACGGCTGGCAGCCGGCCGTCATGGGCGCCAGCGAGGACGGCGCGAAGGCGTTCGCGCGCAGCGGCCTGAGCGCGCTGCAGCTCGGTGACGAGGCGATCCTGCACGTCAAGGACTTCGACCTGGACGGCCGCGAGATGCGGGTGACCCGCCAGGCGGTCAACCGTGTCGAGCGCACCGGCGCCACCTTCCGGGTGCGCCGCCACTCCGAGCTGTCCGACGCGGAGATGCAGGAGGTCATCCACCGGGCCGACGCGTGGCGCGACACCGAGACCGAGCGCGGCTTCTCGATGGCGCTGGACCGGCTCGGCGACCCCGAGGACGGCGACTGCCTGCTGGCCGAGGCGTTCGACGGCGACGGCAACATGATGGCGCTGCTGTCGTTCGTGCCGTGGGGCAAGGACGGCATCTCGCTGGACGTGATGCGCCGGGACCGCAGCGCCCCGAACGGCGTGATGGAGTACATGGTCGCGCAGCTGTGCGCGCACGCGGGCGCGCTCGGCGTGCGCCGTATCTCGCTGAACTTCGCGGTCTTCCGGTCCGCCTTCGAGGAGGGCGCGCGCATCGGCGCGGGGCCGATCCTGAAGGTCTGGCGCAAGCTGCTGCTGTTCTTCTCCAAGTGGTGGCAGCTCGAAGCGCTGTACCGCTCCAACGCGAAGTACGCCCCCGAGTGGTACCCGCGTTTCCTGTGCTACGCGGACACCGGCGCCCTGGCCCGTATCGGCATGGCCTCCGGTATCGCCGAGGGCTTCGTGGCCGTGCCGAGCCTGGGCAAGCTGTGGGGCAAGGGCCACAAGAAGCGGGTGCTGACCCCGGCCACCACCGCCCACCTGCCGTCGCTGGACGAGCTGGGCCTGGTCGAGCAGCCCCCGGCGACCGAGGAGGAGCTGCGTCAGCGGGAGCTGGCGGCCCTGCCGGAGCAGGTGCGTGTGCGGCACCGCAAGCTGGAGCGGCTGCGCGAGGAGGGCGTCGACCCGTACCCGGTCGGTGTGCAGCGCACCCACACGCTCGGCGACGTCCGCGACGAGCACCCGGACCTGGAGTCCGGTACGCGTACGGGCAAGGTGGTGCGGATCGCCGGCCGGGTGCTGCTCACCCGTGACCACGGCGGTGTGCTGTTCGCCGTGCTGCGCGACTGGTCGGGCGACCTCCAGGTGGCGCTGACCCGCGAGGGCACCGGCGCGGACGAGCTGGCGCGGTTCGGCTCGGACATCGACCTGGGCGACCACATCGAGGCCGAGGGCGAGGTCGGCGCGAGCGACCGCGGCGAGCTGACGGTCTTCGTGACCCACTGGCGGCTGACGGCCAAGTGCCTGCGCCCGCTGCCGGACAAGCGGCGGGGTCTGTCCGACCCGGAGGCCAAGGTCCGCCAGCGCTACGTGGACCTGGTCGTCTCGCCGGACTCCCGGGACAACCTGCGGGCGCGCAGCACCGCAGTGCAGGCGCTGCGCCAGGGTCTGATCGAGCGCGGCTACCTGGAGGTCGAGACGCCGATGCTCCAGCAGATCCACGGCGGTGCCAACGCGCGCCCGTTCCAGACCCACATCAACGCCTACGACCTCGATCTGTACCTGCGTATCGCCCCCGAGCTGTATCTGAAGCGGCTGTGCGTGGGCGGTATGGAGAAGGTCTTCGAGATGGGGCGCACGTTCCGCAACGAGGGCATCTCCTACAAGCACAACCCCGAGTTCACGATGCTGGAGGCGTACCAGGCGTTCGCCGACTACGACGTGATGCTCGACCTGACGCGGGAGCTGATCCAGGGGGCGGCGGTCGCCGCGTTCGGCAGCGCCACCGCCCGCAAGGCGGACGCGAACGGCAAGCTCGTCGAGCACGACATCTCGGGCATCTGGCCGGTCAAGACGGTGTACGGCGCGATCTCCGAGGCCCTGGGCAAGGAGGTCGACGCGGACACGAACCCGGACGTGCTGCGCCGTCTGTGCGGGCGTTCCGGGGTGCCGGTGAAGCCGGAGATGGGCCGCGGCGACATCGTCCTGGAGATGTACGAGCGGCTGGTCGAGGAGAAGACCACGCTGCCCACCTTCTACAAGGACTTCCCCACCGATGTCTCGCCGCTGACCCGCCAGCACCGCAAGGACCCGCGGGTCGCGGAGCGCTGGGACCTGGTGGCGTTCGGTACGGAGCTGGGCACCGCCTACTCGGAGCTGACCGACCCGGTCGAGCAGCGGCGCCGGCTGACCGCCCAGTCGCTGCTGGCGGCGGGCGGCGACCCGGAGGCCATGGAGCTGGACGAGGACTTCCTCCAGGCCCTGGAGTACGCGATGCCGCCGACCGGTGGTCTGGGCATCGGCGTGGACCGGCTGGTCATGTTCCTCACCGGTCTGTCGATCCGCGAGACGCTGCCGTTCCCGCTGGTGCGGCGCCGGTAGGCACAGTGACGCAAAAGGAGGGCCGTCCCCTGGTGGGGACGGCCCTCCGTCGTATCCGGGTCAGTTGCCCAGCACCGCCGGGTTGGCGCAGTGCGCGAGCGGTTCGCCGCGCAGGAAGCGGGCGGCCTCGGCGGCGACGATACGGGCCGCCTTGTGCGCGACCTGGCGGCTGCCGCCCGCGATGTGCGGGGTGAGCACGACGCCGGGCGCGGTCAGCAGGCGGGATGCGGCCGGGACGGGCTCCTCGGGGAAGACGTCGAAACCGGCGCCCCTGAGGTGGCCCGATTCCAGCGCGTCGCAGACCGCCTCGTAGTCCAGGAGCGCGCCGCGGGCGCAGTTGACCAGGACGGAGCCGCGCGGCATGGCGGCGAGCTGCGCCCGGCCGATCATGCCGCGGGTCTCGTCGGTGAGGCGGGCGTGCAGGGAGACGATGCGCGAGCGGTTCAGCAGCTCGTCCAGGCCGACCTGCTCGGCGATGCCGGCCAGCGCCTCGGGGGCCGCGTACGGGTCGTGGACGAGGACGTGGGCGCCCATGGCGGCGAGCACCTTGGCGACCCGGCTGCCGATCGCCCCGTACCCGATCAGGCCGACGGTGGTGCCCTCGATCTCGATGCCGCACTTGTCGTAGTCGTAGTAGTCGCCGCGCCAGACGCCCTGCCGCAGGTCGGTGTGGGTGTCGCCGACGCCGCGGGCTGCCGCGAGGAGCAGGGTGAGGGTGTGTTCGGCGGTGGCGGTGGCGTTGCGGCCGGGGGCGTAGCAGACGGCGACGCCGTGCCGGGTGGCGGCGTCCAGGTTGGCGTTGACCGGCCCGCCGCGGCCGACGCAGAACAGTTCCAGGTCGGGGCAGTGGGCAAGGATGCGCTCGGTGAGCGCGGCGTGTTCGGTGACGCAGATCCGGACGCCCTGGAGCGCCTCGATGAGCTGGTCCTCCGTACCGGACGCCTCGTCGACCTCGGCGACCTTGCCGAGCGGGGTGTGCGGCCAGGGCAGTTGCAGCTCCCGGATCTGTCCGGCGGTCACCGCGCCGCCGGTGGCCTCGGTGACCGCCTCGGTGAGCAGGCTCGGGAGGATGAAGTGGTTGCCGGCGGCGAGGACGGTGGGGCTGCTCATGGGGTGTTTCTCCTGGGGTGTGGGCGGGGGCGGTGCGGGTCAGTGCAGCGGTGCGGTGACCGGCGCGGGGACGGCGGGAACGTTCAGGCGCAGCAGCGCCGCCTGGCCGTCGCGGACGCGCAGTTCGGTCAGCGCGCCGTTGAGGAGCCGGGGGAAGACGCGCCGGTAGTCGGCGAGCGGGATGCCCAGCAGGTGGCAGAGGAGGATCCGGACGAGGGTGGAGTGGGCGACGATCAGGACGCGGCCGTCCGGGTGGGCGCGCGCGATGTCGGCGAGGCAGTCGGCGGCGCGTACGGCGGCGGCGCGCGGGTCCTCGCCGCCGGGGAGGTGGTGGCCGACCGGGTCGGCGAGGAACGCCTCCAGCTCCTCGGGGAAGCGGCGGCGCATCTCGGCCCTGGTCAGGCCCTCGCCGCGGCCGAAGTCCACCTCGTAGAGGCGGGCGTCGACGTGCGGGGTCAGGCCGCAGGCCGCGGCGGCGGGCTCGGCGGTGCGGCGGGCGCGGGACAGCGGGGAGCACCAGACGGCGTCCAGGCGGGCGGTGGCGGCCCAGTCGGCGAGGGCCGCCGCCTGCTCCTCACCGCGGCCGGTCAGCGCCACGTCGGTGAGCCCGGCGTAGCGGTTCTCGGCGTGCCACTCGGTCTCGCCGTGGCGTACGAGGATGAAGTCGGTCACTGTGCGGCCCTCCTGCGGGCGTGGTCGGCCACGGCCCGGGCGAGCCGGCCACGGCGGGTCAGTTCGTCGACGAAGCGGAGATAGGCGGGGCGCAGCCGGGCGGTGCGCGCCGGGTCGGGGGTGAGCGGGGTGCCGGTGCGGACCATGGCGCCGGCGGCCTCCTGGAGGGGGACGCCGCCGGAGGTGGCGGCGAGGACGGCCATGCCGAGGGCGCCTTCGGCCTGTTCGGGCAGGTGGGCGGGGCGGCCGAGCAGATCGGCGCGCAGCTGCGACCAGTAGGCGTTGCGGGCGCCGCCGCCGGTGAAGGTGAGGGGCCCGTCGACGGGGGCGCCGAGGTGGTCGAGGTAGTCGAAGCAGAGGCGTTCGACGCAGGCGACGCCGAGCAGGAGGGCGTGGAATTCCTGGGCGCGGGTGGGGGTGTCGCCGAGGGTGAACGGCTCGGCGTCGGGGGCGCGGAAGGGGAAGCGTTCGCCGCCCGCGGAGCCGAGCGGGTAGGTGACCGCGTCCCAGTCGGCGCCTTCCCGTACGGCCTGTGCGGTGAGCGCGTCGAGGTCGTCGCCGTTCTCCGGGGTGAAGCGCCGTGCCAGGACGCCTGCGCCGGAGCTGGAGGCGCCGCCGGGCAGCCAGGTGCCGTCCGGTCCGCGGTGGCAGTAGACGACGCCGTGCGGGTCGCGGATCAGGTGCGGGCTGACGCCCTTGAGGACGAGCGTGGTGCCCAGGACCGAGTTCCAGGCGCCGGGTGTGAGGGCGCCGGCGCCGATCTGGGCGGCGCAGCCGTCGGTCATTCCGGCGACGACGGCTGCGCCCTGGGGGATGCCGGTGGCTTCGGCCGCGGCGGCGCAGACCGTGCCGAGGACGGTGCCGGGCCGTACGACCTGCGGCAGGACGCGCTCGGGCACGCCGATCCTGGCCAGTTCGGCGGACGGCCAGCGCTCGTCGACGAGGTGGTAGCCGGTCTTGAGGGCATGGCTGGCGTCGGACGGGACCTGACGGCCGATCAGCCGCCAGGTGATGAGGTCGGGCTGGTGCAACAGCCGGGCCCGCTCGCCGAGGCCGGGGTCCCGGCGCAGCAGCCACAGCAGTTTCGGCAGGGCCCACGAGGGCTGCATGCTGCGGTAGCCGAGCTCCTGCCACACCGCTCCCCCGGCCTCGTTGACGGCCGCGGCCTCTTCGGCGGCGCGGCCGTCGTCGTACATGAGGCCCGGCGTGAGCGGGGTCCCATCGTCGGCGGCGAGGAGGATCGTGCCGGAGGTGGCGTCGAGGGCGAGGCCGCGCACCCGGGACGGGTCGATGCCGTCGAGGGCTTCGCGGCAGGCGGCCGACAGTGCGCTCCACCACTCCTCGGGCCGCTGCCCGTGCTGTCTGCCGTCGCGGTGGCTGGTCAGCGGCCGGGAGGCGGCGGCGAGCAGCTGCCCGGTCCCGTCCACGGCGACGCAGCGGGCGCTCTGCGTACCGAGGTCGAGACCGAGCCAGACGGCGTCGGCGGTCAGGGCGTCAGACACGGTGCGGGACTCCTAGGGCGGGGGTTTCGGGTGGTGCGACTGTCTGTGGCGACAGGGCCGGGGGCCGGTCGGTGGCTGCTGCGGTGCTGCCGGTCCTGGGGCGCCAGCCTGCCTCGCGGGCGAGGGCACGCCAGTGCAGGAAGTCCTCGTACAGCTCCGCGTACTGGGCGGTGCGCTCCGGGTCGGGGTCCCAACTCGAGCGCATCCGTACGTACTTGGAGGCGGCGCTGTGCATGCTGGACTCGGCGCCGCAGAGCACCAGGCCGGTGAGGAAGGCGCCCTTGGCGCCCAGTTCGGTGTCGCCGGAGCGGGCGGTCGGCACGCCCGTGGCGTCGGCGATGAGCGCGCACCACGCGTCGCTGTTGGCGCCGCCGCCGCACAGCCGCAGCTCGGTGACCTCCGTGCGGGAGGCGACGAGCGAGTCGCGCAGCACCAGCGAGAGGCCGTCGAAGACCGCGCGGGCCATGTCGGCGCGGGTGTGTTCCAGGGACAGGCCCCAGAACCCGCCGCGCGCGTGCGCGTCGAGGAACGGCGCCCGCTCGCCCGCCGGGGAGAGGTACGGCAGGAACATCAGCCCGCGCGCGCCCGGCTCCGACGCGAAGGCCAGCCGGGCCAGTTCCGGCGGCCCGGACAGGTGCAGGGTGCGCGCGGCCCAGCCGAGCACCTCGGCGCCGTTGAGGGTCGGGAAGGCGCGCAGGACCCGTTCCCGGCCGCGGTAGGCGATGTTGATGCCGGACGGTTCGCCGGTGGTGTCCACGGCCGTCCGGACGATCTCCGTGCAGAGCGTGGTGCCGAGGATGCTGCACGCCTGGCCGGGGTTGACCACACCGACACCGCGCGCCGTGGCGGCGATGTCGTACGGGGCCATCACGACCGGCAGCCCGGCGGGCAGCCCGAGCTGTCCGGCCGCCTCGGAGGTGATCTCGGCGATCCGCTCGTGCTCGCCCAGCACCTTCGGCAGCAGCCGTTCGTAGCCGGTCAGGCCGAAGAGATCGAGGAGGTACGGGTCGTACGCGCCGGTGGCGTGGTCGAGGAAGGGCGCCGAGGCGTCCGATTCGTCGATGGCGGTGACACCGGTGAGCCGCAGGAAGAGCCAGCCGGCGGCGGTGAGCGCGGAGCGGGAGCGGGCGAGCCGGTCCGGGTCGTGCCGGGCCAGCCACGCGAAGATGGCGTTGGGCATGCCGGCGCAGGTCAGCGAGCCGTTGCGGCGGAAGGCCGCCTCCAGGACACCGTCCTGCTGCCACTGGCCGAGGAGGTCGCCCGCACGGCCGTCGGACCACAGGATCGCGGGTCCGGTGGGGCGGCCGCGGTCGTCCACCAGCCAGGCGCCGTCGCCCTGGGCGGTGAAGGAGACCAGCCACACCGGGTCGGCGGGGCCGGGGCGGGCGGCGAGTTCGGACAGCGCGTTGCGGACGGTGAAGACGACGGCGTTCCATACGGCGTCCATGTCCTGTTCGGCCCGGCCCGGGCGGGGGCGCAGCACTTCGGTGGCCAGGCGGGAGACGGCGATCTCCCGGCCGCGGTCGTCGAAGACCACGGACTTGATCATCGTGGTGCCGACATCGATGGTCAGTACGGACATCGGGTACGTCCTTTCACGCCGCTGCCGAGGCGGACGGCGCGGTGGCGGCGGCGCGCGCCGGTGCCGTGCCCGGCTCGTCCGGCAGCTTCAGGAAGACGGTGAGCGCGGTACTGACCGCGTACATCCCCGCGAAGATCCAGACCACCCCTTCGACGCCGAGCGGCCCGGCGAAGGCCGCGACGACGGCCGGTCCGACGAAGGTGCTGGCGCCCGCGCCCAGGTTGAGCGCCGCCAGCGCCTGGCCCTTGTGCCGGGGCTCCAGAGAGGGCATCAGGGCCGATATCGGGACGTATCCTGCCAGCGTAGCGCCGTAGAAGGCGGCCACCATCAGGGCCAGGGGGAAGTTCGCGCCCGCCGCCTGCGGCACGTAGAACAGCAGCAGCGTGCTGACCGTGCAGCCGGCGCCGCCGAACCAGGCGATGGTGCGGCGCCAGCCGATCCGGTCGCCGATCAGGCCGCACAGCAGGTTGGCGACGATGTTGGTGGCGAACATGGCGCTGAGCAGGTGCAGCCACTGGGTGAGGCCGAAGCCGACGGTGCGGGTGAAGTGCACCGGCATGATGACGAAGAAGCCGAACTGCGAAGCGGTGTTGATGGTCCGCACGAGGGCGCCGGTGCCGACCCGGGGGTTGCGCCACAGGATGGTGACGCTGCCGATCAGGGTGGTCAGCGGGCCGTCGCCCTCGCCGCGTGGCCGTTTGCCGCCGCGGTCGTCCCGCACCAGCAGCAGGGCGATCAGGCCGCCCGCGGCGACCAGGACCAGGGCGGCCCACAGTGTGGCGTACGCGCCGATGTGCGGGATGAGGCCGCTGGCGACCAGCGAGCCGAGGGTGGGCAGGCCGCCGGTGAAGGCGAACCAGAACCAGCCCATGGCGGTGCCGAGCCGGGCCCGCGGCGCGACCCCGGCGATCCAGACGAGGAAGCCGTACGCGAACAGCGGGTATCCCAGGCCGCGCAGGCCGTAGCCCAGCATCATCAGCGGGTAGCTGCCCAGCGGGACGGCCGCGGCGAGGAAGACGGCCTGGAAGGCGGCCCAGACGGCGAGGCCGGTCCACATGACGCGGCGCGGGCCCCACAGTTCGGACAGGACGCCGGAGAGCCAGGCGGCCACGCCGGCCGCGACGCCGTAGACAGTGAACAGCAGCGCCACCCGGGGCTCGGGGATGCCCCGGTCGATCAGGTACGGCGAGAGATAGCCGGACTCGACCCCGTCCCCGATCATGAACAGGAGCAGGCCCAGGTAGCCCCAGGCGAGGGTCGGCGGGATGCCCAGGCGGGTGATCGCCCGTGTGATCGGTGAACGCGGGAGAGGGTTCTTCATCGAATCTCCCCTTTCTGCGGCGGCAGGCGGTGGCAGGGGGCCTGCGGAGCGGACGCAGCCGATGCAACAGTCCGGCCGAAACCATGGTCAATGGTGGCCGGAAATCTTCGCATCGGGCCGGTCGCCTGCCATGTTGCGTCGCGACGGAACCGCCGGTGGGGACCGCTTCCGGCGCGACCGCCACGTTAAATCCATGCGAACATAACGCGGCGAATTCACACGGCGTACGGGTGCGCGCCACCCGCCGCACGCACCCGTACGGCACCGGAAGGGGCACCATGGACCGGCTCGAAGCCCAGGACGAACGGCGGCGGCGCCTGCGCGAGGCGGTCATCGCCCGCGGGTTCGTGCGCACTGCCGACCTCGCCGAGGAGTTCGGGATCAGCCTGATGACGGCCCACCGCGACCTGGACGCCCTCCAGGCGCAGGGCTGGCTGCGCAAGGTGCGCGGCGGGGCGACGGGGCTGCCGTCGGCGCAGTTCCACGGGAGCGTGGCCGACCGGATGGCCGTCATGGCGCCGGTCAAACAGGCTCTCGCGCGCGCTGCGGCCACGCTGCTGGTGCCCGGCCAGACCGTCCTGCTCGACGACAGCACCACCTGTCTGCTGCTGGCGCACCGGTTCGCCGAGCACACGCCGCTGACCGTCATCACCAACTCGCTGCCGGCCGTCACCACCCTCGCCAAGGAGCCCGGCATCTCCCTGATCACCCTGGGCGGCGCCTACTTCCCGGCGTACGACGCGTTCATGGGCCCGCACACGGCGGACGCGGTACGGGAGTTCCGCGCCGATGTGCTGTTCCTGTCCACCACCGCCGTCACCAACGGCCGCTGCTACCACACCTCGCCGGAGACCGTGCAGGTCAAGCGGGCGATGATGGAGAGCGCCGGGCGGCGGGTGCTGGTCGCCGACCACACCAAGTTCACCAAGGGCGGGCTGTACGCACTGGCGCCGCTGACCGACTTCGACCTGCTGGTGGTGGACGACGGGCTGCCGGCGGCGGAGGTGCGGGCCGTACGGGCGCGGGGCACCGAGGTGATGGTGGTGCCGCGGCCCTGAGAGCGGCGGTCAGCAGGCGCGGTCGAGCACGTCGGCGGCTTCGCGCACGGACACCGCCCACGGCCGGTCCCGCGCCACGGTCGGTTCGAGGGCGTCCAGGAGACGGGTGCAGGAGGCGGCGGTGGGGCGGCGGGCGCCGACGCGTACGGCCTGGAACAGGGCCACGGCGAGCGAACCGTGCAGCAGGCGCAGCGTCCGGGCCTGCCGGAGCGCGGTGAACGCGGCCTGGATGCCGAACGGGACGATGTCCTGGTTGTGCCAGTTGGTGGGCACGCTCTGCATGGCGGCGGGCGTGGCGGCCCGGCGCATCGCGACGACCAGGGAGGTCGCGGCGAGCTGGACGCCCTGCACGCCGTGGTCGCGGCCGGGGTCCTCGGCGAGCATGGGGTTGAGGCCGCCGTTGCGCCGGGTGTCGATCAGCAGGTCCAGCTGGCGTTCGGCGAGGTTGGCCAGCTGGGCGGCGGTGATGGACATCAGGTCGGCGGCGAAGGCCACCTGCTGTCCGAAGAAGTTGCCGCCGTGGGCGACGACATCGCGCTCCGGGAAGAAGAGCGGGTTGTCGCTGATGCCATTGAGGTCGTCGGTGACGACCTGGCGGGCGTGGCGCAGACTGCTCTCCGCCGCCCCGAGGATGTGCGGCGCGCAGCGCAGGGTGTACGGCTCCTGGAGGGCGCGGGTGCCGCTCGGCTCATGGCCGGTGAGCCGTTCGCGCAGGTCGGCGGCGCGGTACGCGGTGTCGTCGTGGCCCAGCGCCTCGAAGATCTCGGGGGCGGTGAAGTCGGGGCGGCAGCCGAGGACACCGGCGAGCAGGGCGGTCAGCGCGGTCCCCGCGGCGACCGAGCGGTGCAGCGCGGCGAGCGCGAGGCCGGCGCCCGCCGCGGTGACGGAGGTGCCGTTGACCAGGCCGAGGGCGTCCCGCCCGGACAGTTCCAGCGGCCGCAGCCCGGCCGCGGCGAGGGCTTCGGCGGCGGGCATGCGCATGGCGCCGAGATAGGCGTCGCCACGCCCCTGGAGGGAGCGGATGGCATGGGCCAGGGGTGCGAGGTCGCCGCTGGCGCCGACCGAGCCGTACTCGGGCATGACCGGCGCGAAGGACGTGCCGAGCATGTCCACCAGGGCGTCCACGGCGGTGGGGGCCACGCCGGAGTGGCCACGGGCCAGGCTCCACAGGCGGGTGAGCAGCGTGGCGCGGGCCACCGGCGGGTCCAGGTCCGGGCCCTGGCCGACTTCGAGGTGGCTGAGCACGTTCTCGCACTGGTCCGCGCCCTCGTCCTGGCCCGCGAAGACGACGAGGGGCCCGAAGCCGGTGGTGGTGCCGTAGATCTCGCGGCCCTTTTCCATACAGGTGTGCAGATAGTCGTGGCAGCGCGCGACGGCCTTACGGGAGTCGTCGTCGAGCCGTACGGTGACGGGCCCGGCGGCGGTTTCGAGCGCCTCGGGGGTGAGGAGCGAGGGGAACTTCAGATCGGCGGTGGGGGGCCGGAGGGTCGAGGGCATCGTCTTCCTTGGGGGGAGGTTCGGTGCGGGCAGCCGGTGACGGTGCGGCTGCGGTGGGGCTCAGGTATTGCCGGTCGTGAACAGGTGGGCCCAGGCCGTGCCGGGCGCTCCCGGACCGTCGCCCGGATCGGCGGCGATGGCCAGGACCTGGTCGGCGTCGCCCGTCGCGAGGAGGCGGGCCGTGGTGCCACGGGCCGCGGCGAGCGGGTCGCCGATGGCGAGCGTGGCGACGAGCGGGCCGGTCAGGCCCCATACGGCGCTGAGATGGCCGAGCGCCGTGGAGGGCACGTTCTGGAACAGCAGCGGTTTGGGCACCTGGCGCCGCCCGGCCACCGCGTCGTCGATGGCGGTCTGGGTGACCATGTCGCCGCGGGTGGACGCGAGGACGAGCGCGGTGCGCGGGCCGATGTCCAGGGGCAGCGGGGGCGTGCCGTACCGGTCGGTGAGGCAGCGCTCGCCGACGGCCACCAGCAGCGGCGCGAAGGCGGAGGTCTCGAAGCGCGGCACCTCCGGCAGGCGGGCCGCCGGGTCGTCCGGGGGCGGCCACTGGGCACGGGTCTCAATGGTCAGTTCCATGGCGTCCTCATGGGGCTCTGCCCGCACGCGTGATGTCGTGCGGCACGGGGTGGACTTCGGTCACGGCATCGCCAGGAGGAGGGCCGTGCAGACGCCGCCGAAGCCGCTGTTGAGGCTGAGGGCGTAGCGGGACTGCGGGGCGCGGCCCGGGCCGAGCACGAGGTCCAGGGGGCAGTCGTCGTCCGGGCCGAGGTGGTTGGCGTTGACGGGCAGCTCGCCGTGGCGGAAGGCGAGGGCGCAGACGGCCAGTTCGACCAGGCCGGAGGCTTCCAGGCAGTGCCCGTGCAGGGCCTTGGTGGAGCTGACCGGGGTCCGTACGCCGTACGGGGCCAGCGCGCTGACGATGGCGGCGGCCTCGCCCGCGTCGAAGGCGGGGGTGGCGGTGGCGTGGGCGTTCACGTAACCGATCCGGTCGCCGGTGAGCCCGGCGCGGCGCAGCGCGGTGGCGACGGCCGCGGCGGGGCCCCGGCCCTCGGGGTGCGGACGGCAGACGTGGTGGGCCTCGGCGGCGTTGCCCCAGCCGCGGACGTCGGCCCACGGCGGTGCGGTGCCGGAGTGTTCGAGGACCACGGCGGCGGCGCCGTCGCCGAGCACCGGGCCGTCGCGGCCCGCGCTGAAGGGGCGGCAGACGCCGCTCGGGGCGATGATGCCGGCGCTGTCGAAGGCGGCGAACATGCTCGCGTCGACGAAGCTGGCGCCGGCCACGACGGCCCGCCGCTCGGCGGTCGCCGCGATGAGGTGGGACGCCTCCGCGACGGCCGTGTTGGAGGCCGCGCAGGCGGCGGTGTGGACGGTGAGCGCCTCGCGCAGACCGCAGGCACCCGCCAGCTCGACGGCCAGCGCCGCCGTGTCGGGGCCGGCGTGCAGGGCGAGGACGAGGGGGGTGGCGGCCCGGTCGGCCGGGGACAGCTCCGCCTGGTCGCAGGACTCGCCGATGAGATGGGCCAGCTCCGTGAACAGATCGGGGGTGCCGGGGACGGTGGCGGCATGATGGGCGTTGTGCCGTGCGGTGTCGAAACGGGTGACCTGTGTGGTGGCGGGGGTCGCGGAGGTCAGGCCCTTCCAGAGCGCGTCCGGGCCGCGGCCGTACGCGGTGAGGACCGACAGGCCGGTGACGCGGGCCATCAGGAGACCACCGCGTGCCGGGGCTGGAAGGTGACGGGCAGCTCCGTCAGGCCCGCGGTGACGTGCAGATGGGTGATGCCGCCCGTGGAACCGCGCTGCCAGGGCAGCGTGTCGAGCGGCCGGGCGGCGGCGAGACCGGGCAGGCGGCGCAGCACGGCGCCGAGGGCCGTACGGCACAGCCGGACCGCGAACTGGCTGCCGAGGCAGAAGTGCGGGCCGTGCGCGAAGACCAGGTCCTGGCCGAGGTCCCGGTCGAGGTCGAGGCGGTTGGGTGCGGTGAAGCGGCGCGGGTCGCGGTTGGCGAGGGCGAGATGCACGATCACCGCGTCCCCCGGCGCCAGCCCGGCGCCGTACAGCTCCATCGGGCGGGTGGCGAAGCGCGGCATGGTGGCGGCCAGCGGGGAGGTGTAGCGCAGCAGTTCGCCGAGTCCACCGGCCACCCGGGCGGGGTCGGCGAGCAGGTCGGGGCGGTGCCAGAGGGAGTACAGGCTCGACGTGAGGAAGTCGGCGACCGGTTCGTAGGCGGAGACGAGCAGCAGGAAGAGGGTGGAGGTCAGCTGCCCTTCGTCCAGGCCCGCGGCGTCGGCGTGCGCGATCATCCCGCTGACGGCGTCGGGCCCGGGGCTGTCGCGCCGGAAGGCCACCAGGTCGTGCAGCAGCTCGCTCATGGCCGTACGGTCGGCGGCGTAGCGCACGCGGTCCGGGGAGCCGGGGGGATCGAACAGCGGGGACGGGCCCCAGCGCCGCAGCTCCAGGGCGCGCCGGACGAAATCGGGCGGATAGCCGAGGTGTTCGGTGATGGCCCGGACGGCGAAGGGGTGGGCGAAGTCATGGACGAGGTCGGCGCGGCCTCGGCCTGCGATCTCGTCGAGCAGGGTCTCGGCGAGCGTTTCCGCGCGGTCGGCGGTGTCCCGCACCCGCTCGGGCGTGAACGCCGACGCGCCCAGTTCGCGCAGCTGCCGGTGGAGGTCGCCGTCGGTGTTGAGCATGCTGCGGACGATGCTGTCGGTGACCTCCTTGCCGGTGAAGGCCAGATAGTCCGTCCAGCGCTCGCCGCCCCGTACGGCCGGTTTCGCAAAGCCGGAGTCCGTCAGCACCTGGCGCGCGGCGTCGTACCCGGACGCGACCCAGGCGGTGGAGCCGTCGGGCAGCTCCGCGCGCCACACCGGGGGTTCGCCCCGGGTGTCGATGCGCTCGGCCTCGGGGCTGTGGCGGACCCGCGCGTCCATCAGAAGTGCCGTACCGGGCCCTGCGGTCACCGCGGCCTCCCCACTCGTCGAACACTTAGCGTCACTATTAAATTACCATCGGTGATAAGTCATCACTACGCACCTCAGCCGCACGGGTGAGGCCCCCACCAGCAGCCGAGGCGGACGGAGCGAACCGCACATGGACGACGAAGGCATCGGCGCCTGGGCCGCACGGCGGGCCCGGCGCACCCCGCACCGCACGGCGCTCGTCCACGACGGCGCCCCGGTCAGCTACGCCGGCTTGTACGACCACGCGGCCCGCATCGCCCGCGCCCTGCGGGAGCACGGCGTACGCCAGGGCGACCGGGTGGGCTTCTTCGGCCCCAACCGGCCCGCCTTCCTGGCGTCCCTGTTCGCCGCCGGCCTGATGGGCGCGGTGTTCGTCCCGTTGAACGTACGGCTCGCCCCACCGGAACTGGCCTGGCAGCTGGCGGACTGCGGGGCCCGGGTCCTGCTGCGGTCCGGGGATCGTGCCGAGGAGGCGGGCGTTGCGGGGGTGGCGGTGATGGACGTGGACGACGCGGCCGTACGGGACGGCGAGGCACCGGGCGAACGGATCGGCACGACACGGGGTGCGGAGGCACGGGACGAACCGGCCGCGACGGTGGCGGCCGACGACCCCTGCCTCATCCTCTACACCTCCGGCACCACCGGACGGCCCAAGGGCGCCGTGCTCAGCCACGCCAACCTCACGTGGAACGCCGTCAACGTCCTGATCGACGAGGACCTGACGGCCGACGAGGTCGCCCTGGTCGCGGCGCCGCTCTACCACGCAGCGGCGCTGGGCATGCAGGCCCTGCCGGTGCTGCTGAAGGGCGGTACGTGCGTCCTGATGGAGTCCTTCGACGCGGGCGCGGCGCTCGATGCGGTCGAGCGGCACCGCGTCACGTCCCTGTTCGGCGTCCCCACCATGTTCCGGCGGATCGCCGCCCACCCGCGCTGGCCGCACGCCGACCTGTCGTCCCTGCGCACCCTGGTCTGCGGCGGCGCGCCCGTACCCGAAGCCCTGACGGCCGCCTACGAGCAGCGGGGGCTCACGCTCCGTCAGGGGTACGGCCTGACGGAGGCGGCGCCCGGCGTCCTGCTGACGCACCACGGGCACGCCGACGCCGGACCGGCGCACGCGGGAGCGGCACGCGCCGGGGTGCCGCACTTCTTCACCGATGTGCGCGTCGCGGACCCCGGCCCGGCCGGTCCCGCCGGGCCGGACACCGCCGCCACCGGCCGGACCGGCGAACTCCTCGTACGCGGCCCGAACGTCATGACCGGCTACTGGAACCGGCCCCAGCAGACCGAGGCCGCGCTCGCGGACGGCTGGCTCCGCACGGGTGATGTCGCGCGCGTGGACGCACACGGCGGGCTGACCGTCGTGGACCGCCTCAAAGAGGTGATCATCTCGGGCGGCGAGAACGTCTACCCGGCCGAGGTCGAGCACGCCCTGCTGGCCCACCCGGACGTCGCCGACTGCGCCGTGATCCCCGTGCCCGACGCGGAGTGGGGCGAGGTCGGCCGCGCGGTCCTGGTCGCGGCCCCGGGCGTGACCCTCGACCCGGAAGCGGTCCTCGCCTCCCTCACGAGCCGCCTGGCCGCGTACAAGATCCCCCGCTCCGCCGTGATCGCGCCGGAACTCCCCCGCACCGGCACGGGCAAGCCCGTACGCCGGCAGATCCAGGCACGCTACGGCTCGGCGTAGACCTGTCGCCCGGCCCCCTCAGCGATGACTCACCACATTCACCACCTTCCCGTTCGGATCCCGCACGAAGAACCGCCGCACCCCCCAGTCCTCGTCCCGCAACTCCCGCACGATGGGCGCCCCACTGGCCAGCACCGCCGCGTACACCGCGTCCACGTCCTCCACCTCGACGCTCATGTCCGGCGGGGTGTCGGGCGCCCCGCGGTCCTCGGTCATGAGGATGACCTGCGCGGTGGGATTCTCCGGCGACGCCATCGTCATCACCCACCCCAGATTCATCACCTCCTCGAACCCGAGCAGCCCGTAGAACTCCCGGCTCCCCTCCATGTCCTGCGAATGAATGTCGGGCACGACTCTGCGGACGGACATCAGCTGCTCCTTCTCAGGCGGGACGGGCGGGACGGACAGCACGTACGGCACCACTGACCCGACTATCGCAGGGGGCACTGACAACGGGCCGAAGCCGTACCGGCTTTCCGCCGTGCCCGTTCTGTGACACGTTCGGCACAGCCCCGCAGCCGGCCCGCCGCTAGCGTCGGGCCCATGATCGTATGGCTCAACGGCACCCATGGCGCGGGCAAGACGACGACCAGCGCACTCGTGCAGCAGCTGATCCCGGATTCACGGGTGTTCGACGCCGAGAAGGTCGGCGAGACACTGATGGACATCACGCCGGGGCTGCCCTGGACGGGCAATTTCCAGCACTGGCCACCGTGGCGGCCGCTGGTGGTCGAGACCGCCCGCCGCGTGCTCGACTACACCGGCGGCACTCTGGTGATGCCCATGACGGTGCTGGTCGAGGAGTACTGGCGGGAGATCAGCACGGGCCTCGCCGAACATGCCGTTCCGGTGCGGCACTTCGTCCTCCACGCCGACCAGGACACCCTCCGCGGGCGCATCGAGGGGGACACGGTCCTGGGCCCCTCCCCGTTCCGCCTCCAGTACCTTGAGCCCTACGCCGAGGCGGCCCGCACGTGGCTGCACGCCGAGGCCGAGGTCGTCGACACCACGCACCTCACGCCCGAGCAGGCCGCCGCGCGGATCGCGGAGGCTGTCAAGGGCTGAGGTCCGCCCGCACCGCGATCACCCGCGGTCCAGCTCGTCCCACCCCACCGTCCGCCCGCACCACCGCTCCAGCAGCACCCGGTCGTGCCCCACCGCCAGCAGTCCGGCGCCCGACGCGCGGCGGTAGTCCTCGACCACCGCCACGAGGGCCGCCGTGGTCGACGCGTCGAGCATGGCGGTCATCTCGTCGCAGATGAGCCAGCGGGGGCGGAGGATCAGGGCGCGGGCCAGGCAGGCGCGTTGCAGCTGGCCGTCGCTGACCTCGTGGGGGCGGCGGGTCAGCAGGTCGGTGGAGAGGCCGACGGCGGGGGCCAGTTCGGCGAGGCGGGCGGGGGCTTCGGTGCGGCGGCCGGTGGCGCGCAGGGGTTCGGTGATCAGGTCGGCGAGGCGGAGGCGGGGGTCGGCGGACAGCCGGGGCTGCTGGAAGACGACGCCGTACGCGGTGCGCTGGGCGCGCGAGGCGCGGTGCCGGTAGCCGGTGGCGGGCTCGCCGTCGAGGACGACGGTGCCGGCGTCCGGGCGGTGCAGCAGCGCCGCCACCCGGGCCAGCGTCGATTTGCCGCAGCCGCTGGGGCCGAGCAGGCCGACGGCCTCACCGGGCGCGATGCTCAGGGACACGTCGCGGACCACGGGGCGGTCGCGGTCGTAGCCCGCGGTGATCGAGCGGAGTTCAAGCACGGGCTGCTCCCCCGGGCGCGGCGGCCGCCGGTGTCTTCAGCGGGTGGTGGCAGGCGGTGCCGTCGGTGAGCGCGGGCACGGTGGCCGTGCACACGTCCGTACGCCGGTCGCAGCGGGCGGCGAAGGCGCAGCCGGGCGGGAGGGCGCCCAGCTCCGGCGGCATGCCGGGGATCGGGGTGAAGGCGCGGTCCGGGAGGGCGTCGAGCAGGCCGCGTGCGTACGGGTGGCGAGGTCCGGGGGTGCCGAAGAAGTCGGCCGCGTCGGCGAGTTCGACGATCCGGCCGGCGTACATGACGGCCACCCGGTCGGCGATCCGCTCGGCCGCGGCCAGATCGTGGGTGATCATGAGGAGCGCCCGTCCGGTGCCGTTCTCCGCGTCCCCGGGCGCGTCGATGTGGCGGCGCAGTTCGTCGACCGTACGGTCCACGAGGTCGCGGTCGAGGCCGGTCGTCGGCTCGTCGGCGAGCAGCAGCGGGGCGTCGCCGACCAACGCCAGCGCGGTCGCGGCGCGCTGGGCCAGACCGCCGGAGAGTTCATGCGGGTAGCGGTCGAGGTGCCCGGTGGGGAAGGCGGCGCGCGCCGCGGCCTGCTCCGCGGCGTCCCGCAGGGCGTGCTTCGGGGTGTCGGTCAGCTCCCGGACGGTCTCTTCGAGCTGTGCCCGCACCGTGCGTACGGGGGTGAGGTGGGCGGCCGGGCTCTGCGGCACCAGGCCGATGCGGCGGCCGCGTACCGAGCGGGACAGCTCGCGTTCGGAGGCGGTGAGCAGTTCCACGCCGTCCAGGTGCGCGGTGCCGGCGGTCTCCGCGTTGCCCGGGAAGAGCCCGAGCAGGGCGGAGGCCAGGACGGACTTGCCGCAGCCGCTCTCGCCGACGAGGGCCAGGCAGTGGCCGGGCGTGAGGTCGAAGGAGGCATCGGTGACGGCGGCGACGTGCCGCCCGCCGCGCATCCGGAACCGTACGGACAGGTCGCGGACGGACAGGACGGGCGACGAGGGGGCGGTGGGCGGCGGGGTCACAGCATCAGCTCCGATCGGCGGCGCGGGTTGATGCGTTCGCGCCAGGCACCGGCCAGGCCCGCGATGGCGAGCGTGGGGACGATGATGAACAGGCCCGGGAAGAGGGTCGGCCACCAGTCGCCCGCGAGCAGCGAACTGCGCGCGCTGTTGACCATGTTGCCGAGGCTCGCCTCGTGGGCGGGCAGTCCGAGCCCCAGGAAGGAGAGCGCGGACTCGTGCCAGATGGCGTGCGGCACCATCAGGACGGCGGCGAGCCCGGCCTGCGGCAGGACGCCGGGCAGCAGGTGGCGTACGGTCACCCGCCACCGTGAGGCGCCCCCGGAGACAGCCGCGTCGACGTACGGGCGCGACCGCAGGGAGAGCACCTCGGCCCGTACGATCCGGGCGGTCGAGAGCCAGTGGGTCAGCGCCACCGAGATGATCACGGGCCAGACACCGGGCCGGAACATCGCCACGATGAAGATGCCGAGCAGCAGGTGGGGCACGGAGGAGAAGAGGTCCACGACGCGCATCACGCCGCGGTCCGCCCAGCCGCCGAGCGCCCCGGCCAGCGCGCCGACCGCGGTGCCGATGACGGTGGCGGCGAGCGCCGCGACCACGCCGACGAGCAGGGAGACGCGCAGGCCGTAGACGCAGCGGAGCAGCAGGTCGCGGCCCACCTCGTCGGTGCCGAAGGGGTGGGCGGGGGAGGGCGCCCGGAGCTTGGCGGCGAGGTCGACGGCCTGTCCGTCCAGGGGGAACAGCAGGGGCACGGCGACGACGGCCAGGACGATGGCCGCCACCAGGGCGGCGGAGGTGCGTACGCGCAGGGTGCGGGTGCCGCGCCCGCCGCGCCGGGCGGTCCGCCGGTGCCAGTGGGTGGCGGCGGGCGTTCCGGCCGTCTCCCGGGTCGTCTTCACGGTGTCAGCCATCGAAACCCACCCTCGGATCGGCGAGTCCGTACAACAGGTCGGAGAGCAGGTTGCCGACCAGCACGGCGGCGGTGGCGAGCACCGTGAGCGCCGCCAGCAGCGGGAAGTCCACGCTCGTCGCCGCCCCGACGGTGGCGGCGGCGATGCCCGGCCAGCTGAAGACGGTCTCCACCAGCAGCGCGCCGGTGATCAGTTCCGGTACCCGGGAGCCGATCAGGGTGAGGACCGGCAGCAGGCCGGAGCGCAGGGCGTGCTGGAGCAGGACGGTGCGTTCGCTCAGGCCGCGGGCCCGCGCGCCCCGTACCGGGTCCTCCTCCAGCGCGTCGCCGACTCCCTGGCGTACGTAGAGCACGAACCACGGGAGCTGCGAGACGGCGAGGACCAGGGCCGGGAGGATCACATGGCGCGCGATCTGGCCGGCCGTGGCGACCTCGCTGCCGGTGTCGGTGAGCCCGCCGGCCGGCAGGACGCCCAGCTTGAGCGCGAACAGCCAGACGGCCAGCAGCCCGAGCCAGAACGGCGGAGCGGCCTCCAGGGTGTACGCGGCGGAGGTGACGGCGCGGTCGAGCAGCGAGCCGCGCCGCCGGGCCGCGAGCACGCCGAGCAGCGTGCCCACGGTGATCGCGACGACGAACGCCAGGGCGCACAGCAGCACCGACCAGCCGATGCGCTCGCCGATCACTTGCGAGACGGGGGCGCGCAGCGTCGCCGAGTCGCCCAGGTCGCCGGTGAGCGCGCCGGTCAGCCAGTGCCACCAGCGGCCGAGCAGCGGCTGGTCGACGCCGAGGTTGTGCCGGATCTGGTCCAGGTTCTCCTGGGAGGCGGTCAGGCCCGCGGTGCCCGCGTACGCCTTGACGGGGTCGAAGGGCGCGGCGGCGGCGACGGCGAACACGCCGAGGGTGACGGCGAGGAGGACCGGCACGGCGAGCAGCGCCCGCCGGCCCGTCATCCGCGCCATCGGCCCCCAGGGCAGCTGTGCGAGGCGGCTCACTTGGCGGGCTGCCAGTCCTCTACGTTCCACCACGGGCCGGAGGCCAGGCCGTGGTCGTGCGGCTCGACCTGGGTGGTGAGGTCCTTCCAGCGGTCCTTGACCACGTACAGGTGGTCGATGTGGGTGAGGAAGATGTAGGCGGGGTCCTCGACGAGTTCGCGCTGGATGGTGTCGTACCCGGCCTTGCGCGCGGCCTTGTCGTCGGTGCGGCGGGCGTCCACCAGCGCCTTGTCGACCTTGAGGTTGTCGTAGCGCGACATGTTGTTGAAGCCGTCGCCGGCCAGCGAGGAGTGCAGCAGCAGGTACTGGTCGAAGTCCGGGTCGGCGGGGCTGCCGCCGCCCGCGAGGACCGCGTCGGTCTTCATGTTCGGCTGGATCGCCTCCCACGGGCCGGACTCGACCTTGACCTCGATGCCGGCCTTCTTGGCGTCGGAGGCGAAGGCGAGCGCGTGCTCCTGGCGGAGCTTGTCGCCGGCGAGGTACCAGAGCTTGAAGGAGGCGGGCTTGCCGTCCTTCTCCCGGATGCCGCCCTCGCCCTTCTTCCAGCCGGCGTCGTCGAGGATCTGCCCGGCCTTCTTCAGGTCGTGGGTGCGTTCGGTGCCCTTGGCGAACCAGGGGCTGTCGGTCGGCACCGGCCCGTAGGCGGGCTTGCCGGCGCCGTCGAGGATGCCGTCCACCATGGCCTTGCGGTCCACGGCGATGTCCAGGGCCTGGCGGACCGCCTTGTCCCCGGTGACCTCGTTGGCGGTCGGCAGGGTGACGTTGCGGTAGTCGAACGTCTTGGCCGACAGGCTCTCCATGCCCTTGGCGGTCTTGAAGGTCGCGGCGAGGTTGGGCGGCAGGATGGCGCCGTCGAGGTCGCCGGAGCGCAGCCGGGTGGCGCGCACGTCGTCGTCCTTGATGATCGCCATGGTGAAGTTCTTCACCTTGGGCGCGCCGCCCCAGTAGTGCGGGTTGGCCTTGAAGGTGAGCTTCTCGCCCTTGGACCAGTTGGTGAGGATGTACGGGCCGGTGCCGACCGGGTGCGTGGTGAAGGACCCGGTGTTCACGTCCTGCTTGCCGGCGATGTGCCGCGGGGCGATGGGCAGGACGGTGCGCTCGGCGAACGGCGCGTAGGCGTACTTCAGGTGGAAGACGACGGTGCGGGCGTCCTTCTTCTCGACCTTCTCCAGGGCGTCCAGCTCGGCCTTGGAGGCGTTGTTGGTCTTCTCGTCGAGGATGGTCTCGTAGGTGAAGACCACGTCGTCGGCGGTGAAGGGCTTGCCGTCGCTGAAGGTCACACCGTCGCGCAGGGTGTAGGTGTACGTCCTGCCGTCGTCGGAGACCTCGGGCAGCTTCGCGGCCAGCGCGGGCTTGAGCTTCATGTACGCGTCGTGGGTGAGCAGCCCGTCGAAGATCTTGGAGTTGCCGTCCTTGCCGTAGCCCAGCAGCGGGCTCAGCGACTCCGGCTCGTAGGCGATGCCGACCACGGCGGAGTCCTGGGCGCCGGCCGCACCGCTCTTGCCGTCGGACGGCGTGGAACAGGCCGCCGCCCCGAACACCATGGCTCCCGCCAGTGCGGCGGCGGCCGCTGACCGTATCGACCGGGCCGTCATGCCCACTCCCTGCTGAAGATCGTCCGTTGTTGCAAAGCGCAGGCAATTAAACAGCATGTAAGAAACGGAAGCCCCGCCACCCCTGCCCGGCGGGCTCGCGCCATCATGGGCGGATGCCCTGCGCCCCTACGTCGGGCCCGTCCCCCGACCCCTTGTCCCGCCTGCCCGCCGCCCTCCGGGACGTGCCGTACGCCGGCGCCCGGTACCCCGGCGCGGCCCCGCTGCCGGGCCGCCACCCGTACGACGTGACGGCCGGGGCGAACTGCCAGCTCTACGCCTACGCCGTGCTGCGCCACTTCGGGCGCACGGTGCCGCCGCTGCGGTCCGCCGAGCTGTGGGCGGACACCGCGGCGACCGAGCGGGCCGCGCCGCCGGGCCCGCTGGACCTGGTGCTCTTCGACGCCGGGGAGGTGCCGGGGCGGCCCGCCGGGTACGGGGCGCACGTCGGCGTGCACTTGGGGCCCGGCCAGGTGCTGCACCTGTGCAAGGAGGCCGGGCGGCCCGCCGTGTGGTCGTACGCGGACTTCGCGGAGCGGGCCCGGTACGCGCGGTTCCTGGGCGCGAAGCGGGTACGGCAGGACCCCGTCAGCCGGTGACCTGAGGCCGCGCCGGCACGGTCACCAGTCCCCGCCGCCGAACCCTCCGCCGCTGTCGCCGAAGCCGCCACCACCGCCGAAGTCGCCGCCGCCGAAGCCGCCGGAGAAGTCGTCCGGGTTGAAGTCCGAGCCGGAGACGTCACCGCCCTCCGCCCCGGACGGGCCGCCGCCGAAGTCGGAGGCGTAGGCGGACGGGCCCATCAGGACGCTGCCCAGCATGGTGCCCACGAGCAGGCCCGGCAGCATGCCGCCGCCGAAGTAGCCGCCCGCCCAGGGGCCGTAGGCCGGTCCGGCGTCCCAGTACGGGCGCTGCCCGTGCTCGGTCTGCACCGTGCGGGCCATCGGCTCCTGGCCCTCCTCCAGGCGCGTCCGGTCGGCGGCGCAGACCGGGACCGTGCGCGGCGCCGCGCCGTCCGGCGCCCACTCCACATCGGCTACGGACGGGCCGTGCCGCGGGTCGAAGAAGCACGGCACCCGGCGTTCGGGCAGGGGCTCGCCCTTGCGCCGCGCGGCCAGGGTGGCCAGCGCGAACCGGCCGTCCTCCAGGGCCTTGGTCACCTGCTCGACGTCGCCGGGGCGCTCGGCGCGGCCCATCGCCGACTTGGCGTTCTCGTACGCGTCCAGCGCGTGGGTGTAGTCGGCGCGCATCGCGTCGTCGGCGCCGGGCTCGCCGGGGTGGAAGTCGAGGCGGTCCAGCTCCTCGCCGAAGGCGGTGATGTCCTCGTCCACCACGACGCGCAGCTGCTCCAGCGCGGCCCGCTCCTCCTCGGCGCGCTTCTTCTTGCTGCGGCGGGCCAGCGCGAACGCGCCACCGCCGCCGATGACCACCAGCGCGCCCAGGCCGACGAGCGCGCCGGTGCTCACGCCGTCGCCGTCGCCGCCCCAGGAAGCGGGCTCGTGGCCGGACGCCTGCTGCGTGGCGGTGTCCACGAAGCTGTTCAGGCGCTCCTTGGTGCTGCCGTAGTCGGAGCGCTGGGTCGCGCCGACGAGGTTGCGTACGGAATCGCGCGACATCACCCGCCTGTCGGCGGCGGCGTTGAACCGGTCGCCCAGTTCGACGGCGTAGACGCCGCTGATGCCGGTCTTGGTGCGCAGGTCCTTCAGGAGCGTGGCGGGCTGGTATTCGGCGGCCTTGGGCAGCACCGCGACGAAGACCGGCTTCCCGGAGTCCTTGATCTTCTGGGCCAGGGCTCCCGCGTCGGTGGCCGACAGTTCGCCGGAGGCCCGCGGGTCCACGTACACCGGCCCCTTCTTCAGGGCCGCCGCCGCCTCGTCCAGCCCGCCGGCGGCCCGCGCGCCGGGAGCCACGGCCGTGAGTACCGCCAGGAGGGCGGCCGCCAGGAAGAGCGCCGGGCCGGCCTGCGAGCGCTGGAGGAGCGCCGCTCGGGAGACCGGGGAGCGCCGGGTTGCGATCTTCATGAGTACGACGCTACCCGAACCACACTTTCGACACATAACGGATACGTAACGGGCACAACGCGACGAACCCGCCGGGCACGGCACCGTCGCGCGGACACAGTGTCCCGCGGATACGGCGCCCTGTCCCCTCAAAGGCCGCCGGTGCGGTGGCCGTCGCGCCGGGCCCGGTGATGATCTCGCCGCGCGGGCAGGCTCCGCTGCGACCGCCCCCGACGAACGGAGGTCATCATGCGTACGGCCAGAGCCAGGGCGATAGCCGTCCCGGCCGCCGCCATCGTGGCGGCCGCCCTCCCGGCCGGACCCGCCGCCGCTGATCCGTCCCTGAAGGTGCGGACGCCCGCCGCGGGCTCCAGCGCGAAGGTGGCGGGCAGCCTGCTCGTGCAGTGGACGAACACCACCGGGAAGGAGGTGGACGTCTGGCTGAGCGCCCGCACGCCATCCGGCGGGCACGACCGGCTGTCGCTGGTCGCACCGAAGGCGGGCAGCAAGCGGGCGGGCGAGGCCCTGGCCACCCTCCCCGTGGTGTCGCCGGGCACCTCCTACACGGTCGAGGTGACCACCCAGGACGGCGCGGAGAGCGACGTCAGCGGGCCCCTCGGCCTCATCGGCTGACCACCGCCCGTGTACGGTCGAGGGCCGACCGGTGTACGAGGAAAGGCAAGGGTGGCGACGCGATGGCCCCGCGGGCGGACGGCACACCGACCTTCACGGAGCAGGCGCGCCGCCGGCAGCTCGTGGACTGCACCATCGACCTGATCTCCACCCGGGGCTACCCGGCGACCTCGCTCGCCGCGATCGCCGAGCGGGCCGGCATCTCCAAGGCCGCCGTGCTGTACCACTTCTCCTCCAAGGACAACCTCACCCGGGCCGCCCTGGCGCATGTGCTGGCGGAGTTCACCGCGTACGTACGGGAGCGGGTGGACCGCGCGGCCGGGCCGCGGGCCGCCGTCGTCGCCTACGTCCGCGCGATGATCGGCTACCAGCGGGCCAACCGCCGCCATGTGCGCGTCATCACCGAGATGCTGCTCGACGACGCGGGCGGCACCCGGCTCAAGACGCCGGGCCGGCACGACACCGGCAACCGCTGGCAGGAGCTGGCCGCACTGCTGGCGGCCGGGCAGCAGGCGGGCGAGTTGCGGGAGTTCGACACCCGTACGGTGGCGCTCGCGATCGGCGGCGCGATCGACGGCGTCGTCTCCCACTGGCTCGCCCACCCCGAGTACGACCTCGACGCGGCAGCCGACGAGCTGGAGACGTTCACCCTGGACGCGATCACGCACCGCGGCCCCTAGATCCGCGTCACCCCCGCGCGAAGGCCGGCGCGCGCTCGGGCCGGATGCCGATGCCGCCGAGATATCCCGTCACGGTCCGCAGCAGCGGCAGCCGTTGGAGGAGGCGGAGCGGAACCGGCAGGCGGTCCGGGTCGAGGGTGCCGTCCAGGGCCGGGCGCAGCAGCGACTCGTGTTCGGCGATCTGGCTCTTCTGCACCACGGCGGCGGGCAGCTGCCGTCGCCGCTGCACCCGGGCCAGGTCGCGTACGCCGACCGTGCCGCGGCGCAGCGGCCCGGCGAGGAGGCGTGCCGCTGCGACGGCGTCCTGCACCGCGAGGTTGACGCCGACACCGCCGGTCGGCGACATGGTGTGGGCGGCGTCGCCGAGGCAGAGCAGGCCGGGCCGGTACCAACGGCGCAGCATGCCCATCGTCACGTCGAGCAGCTTCACGTCGTCCCAGGAGCCGATCGCGTCCGTCACCTCGGGCCCCCAGCCGAAGAGCGTCCCGAGCCGGGCGCGGAACCATTCGATGCCGTGGGCGCGCAGCGCGGCGTCCGTGCCCTTCTTGATCAGGTAGGAGGTCTGGCAGTAGTCGCCCCGGTCCATGGTGACCGCGAACTGCCCGTCGCCCGCCCGCATGAAGACCCGGCCGTCCCCCGGCGCGGGAACCCGGACGTTCCACACGTCCATCGGTACGTCGAAGGTGCGCTGCCGCAGTCCGGCCAGTCCGCGTACCAGGGAGTCGCGGCCGTCGCAGGCCACGGTCAGATCGGCGGCCAGTTCGTGTTCGGTGCCGTGCTCGTCCCGGTAGCGCACCCCGGTCACCCGTCCGCCTTCGGTGCGCAGCCCCGTACAGGCGGCGCGCATGCGCAGGGTGAAGGCGGGTTCCGTGGCGGCGGCGTTGGCGAGGAGGTCGAGGAAGTCCCACTGCGGGACCATGGCGATGTACTTGTGGCGGCCGGGCAGCCGGCGCAGGTCGGCGGCCACGAGGGTCCGGTCGCCGATGCGCATCCGCACCTCTTCGAGCTGCCCCGCGGGCAGACGCGCGAAGCGTTCGCCGAGGCCGAGTTCGTCGAGCAGGCGCAGGGTCGAGGGGTGCACCGTGTCCCCGCGGAAGTCGCGCAGGAAGTCGGCGTGCTTCTCCAGGACCGTCACCCGTACCCCGGCGCGGGCCAGCAGCAGCCCGAGCATCATCCCTGCCGGTCCGCCGCCCACCACGCAGCACGTCGTGCGTTCCATGCCGTACCCCCTTGTCGTCGTTCGCCGCGTGTCGCTACGCGTCGACGACGACACACTAACCGATCGGTCAGTTGACTGACCGACCGGTTAGTGATGAGCGGTTACGGAGCCGGAATGTCCACCAGTTCCGCCAGCGCCGCGCGGTGCCGCCCCGGGGTGCCCAGGGCGATCTCGTCGGCCTTGGCGCGCTTGAGGAACAGATGCGCGGGGTGTTCCCAGGTCATGCCGATGCCGCCGTGCAACTGGACGCACTCCTCGGCCGCGCGCACCGCGACCGGTGCGCAGTACGCCTGGGCGACCGCCACGGCCACCGGCGCGTCCGGGCTGCCGGTGGCCAGCGCGTCGGCGGCGTTGCGGGCCGCGGCGCGGGCCGAGGCCACGTCCAGCCAGAGGGCGGCCATCCGGTGCTTGAGCGCCTGGAACGAGCCGACCGGGCGGCCGAACTGGGTGCGCTGCGCGGTGTGCCGGACGGTTTCGGCCAGACACCATTCGGCGATGCCGAGCTGCTCGGAGGCGAGCAGTCCCGCACCGGCCAGCAGCGCCCCGGTCACCGCCGCGCGGGCCGTGTCCTGCCCGGCCAGCAGCCGCCCGGCGGCGCGGTCGAGGGTGATCCGGGCCGGTACGCGGGTCAGGTCGAGCGGGACGCCCGGTGTGACGCGCACGCCGTCGGCCGTCGTGTCCACGGCGTACAGCGCGTATCCGTAGGGGCCGTCGGCCGGTACGAGCAGCACGTCCGCGGCGGCGCCATCCGCGACGCCGGTCAGCTCGCCGCTCAGCGCGCCGTCCGCGTCGGCCCGTACGGCCGGTTCCGGCAGGGTGCCGGGAGCCGTCGGCAGCGGCACGGCGAGCACGCCGACGCTGCGCCCTTCGGCGAGCGCGGCGAGCGGCGCGGTCACCTCCGGGCGGTCGGTCTCGCACCCGAGCAGCGCCGTCACGGCCAGTACCGCGCTGGTCAGGTACGGCACGGGGGCCACCGCGCGGCCCAGCTCCTCCAGGACGACGGCGGCCTCGCGGGCGCTCGCGCCCTGCCCGCCGAGCTTCTCCGGGACCAGCAGTCCGGCGGTTCCCATGCCGGCGGCCAGCGGGCGCCACAGCCCGGTGTCGTACGCCCGGCCGCTCTCCAGCTCCGCGAGGACGGCGGCCGGGCCGCCCCGGTCGGCGAGCAGCGAGCGGACCGCGGACCGCAGGTCCTCCTCGGGCTCCGAGTAGAGGAGGTCGGGGTCGGCGCCGGGCTGTGCGGGGGCCGGTTCGGTGGGGGCCGCGGCCCCGCTCGGAGCGGTCATCGGGGGAGGTCCTTCCAGGCGGCGTCCTTGTCGGTGCGCGGCTCGGGCGGCAGGCCCAGGACGCGTTCGGCGACGATGTTCAGCAGCACCTCGGAGGTGCCGCCCTCGATGGAGTTGCCCTTGGCGCGCAGATAGCGGTAGCCGGCCTGGCGTCCGGTGAAGTCCACGCCCTCGGGGCGGCGCAGCGTCCAGTCGTCGTACGCCAGCCCGTCCTCGCCCAGGAACTCCACCTCCCAGCCGCTGATCTGCTGGGCCAGCCGGGCGAACGCCAGCTTCATGCCGCTGCCTTCGGGCCCGGGGTGCCCCTTGGCGAGCTGCTGGCGCAGCCGCTCCCCCGTCAGGCGGGCGACCTCGGCGTCCACCCAGTGGCGCAGCAGCCGCTGGTGGAGGTCGTGGGTGCGTGCTCCGGGGCGTTCGCGCCAGGCCCGGGCGGCGACGCCGATCATGCCGCCTTCGCGCGGCTGGCGGGAGCCGCCGATCGCCACCCGCTCGTTCATCAGCGTGGTCTGCGCGACCTTCCAGCCCTCCCCCACCCCACCGAGGCGGTGCGCGTCGGGAATCCGTACGCCGGTCAGGAAGACCTCGTTGAACTCGGCCTCGCCGGTGATCTGCCGCAGCGGACGCACCTCGACGCCGGGGTCGGTCATGTCGCACACGAAGTAGGTGATGCCGCGGTGCTTGGGCAGGTCCGGGTCCGTACGGGCGATGAGGATCGCCCAGCGGGCCAGGTGGGCGCTGGACGTCCACACCTTCTGGCCGTCCACCACCCAGCCGGTGCCGTCCTCGTCCCGTACGGCGCGGGTGGCGAGCGCGGCCAGGTCCGACCCTGCGCCGGGTTCGCTGAACAGCTGGCACCAGACCTCTTCGCCGGTCCACAGCGGGCGCAGGAAGCGCTGCTTCTGCTCGTCCGTGCCGAAGCGGAGGATGGTGGGGGCGGCCATGCCCAGGCCGATGCCGATACGGCGCGGGTCGTTGTCGGGTGCGCCCGCCGCCTCCAACTCCGCATCCACGACCGCTTGGAGCGCGCGCGGCGCGTCGAGCCCGCCCAGCCCCCGGGGGAAATGGACCCAGGCCAGCCCGGCGTCGAAGCGCGCGCGCAGGAAGTCGAGCGGGGCGGTGTCGGCGGGCGGGTGAGTGGCGAGCAAGTCGGCGGTACGGCGACGCAGTTCGGCGGCGTCCAGGCGCCCGGTCTCCGTGATTCCGTCGGTCATGACGCGTCCTCCAGGCCGGGGACGACGACCAGACGGCCGGTGGTGGTGCCGTCGAAGACCCGCTGCACGGCCTCGGCCGCGCCGGACAGCGGCACCCGGCCGCCGATCAGCGGCTTGATGACGCCCTGCGCGGCCAGCTTGGCCAGCTCCTCGTGGCAGGCGTCGACCGCGGCCGGGTCCTTGGTGTTGTACAGGCCCCAATGAAGGCCCAGGATCGTGTAGTTCTTCACGAGGGCGTGATTGAGGCCCGGGGTCGGTACGGCGCCGCTGGCGAAACCGACGACCACGATGCGGCCCTCGAAGGCCACGCACTTGACGGACTTGGCGTACGCGTCGCCGCCCACCGGGTCGTAGACCACGTCCGCGCCCCGGCCGCCGGTCGCCTCCTTGACGGCGGCCACGATGTCGTCCGTACGCCGGTCCAGCACCAGGTCGCAGCCCAGCTCCCGGGCGACGGCCGCCTTGTCCGGGCCGCCCACCACGCCGATGACCCGCGCGCCCGCGGCCTTGCCGAGCTGGACGGCGGCGCTGCCGACGCCGCCCGACGCCGCGTGCACGAGCAGGGTCTCGCCCGCCTGGAGCCGGGCCCGGCGGTGCAGGCCGAACCAGCCGGTCTGGTAGCCGATGTGCAGCGCGGCGGCCTCCGCGTCGTCCAGGGCGTCCGGTGCGGGACGGACGGCCGCCGCGTCCACGAGGACGCGTTCGGCGAAACCGCCGTCCGGCAGCGGGGGCTGGGCCAGCACCCGGGCGCCCGCTTGCCCGGACGCGCCCTCGCCCGCTTCGAGCACCTCGCCGCAGATCTCCACGCCCGGCGTGAACGGGAACGGCGGGCGCACCTGGTACTGGCCGCGGCACAGCAGCGCGTCGGGGAAGTTGACGTTGGCGGCCCGCACGCGCAGCAGCAGCTGCCCCGGGCCGGGCTGCGGGTCCGGCACTTCTTCCAGCCGCATCACCTCGCGAGGCTCGCCGTTCTCGTGTACGCGCCATGCCTTCACTGGTGCCTCCACAGACCTCGGGTACGCGGGGAGCGCGGGGCACCGGCCCCGCGGCCATCGGCATACTAAGCGGTCGGTATCCCCGAGGGAACCGTCGAAGCCCAGGAGGACCGGCCCCACCCGGATCATCCTGATACCGGCAGGGTCAGGCTCGCCGCGCCCCGGTGTACGACACTGGCCGCCATGGACACACCTGCCGAGCTGGGCCACTTCCTGAAGACCCGCCGCGCCCGCCTCCAGCCGGAGGACGTGGGCCTGCTCTCCTACGGCGGCCGGCGCCGCGTACCGGGCCTGCGCCGTGAGGAGCTGGCCCAGCTGGCCGGGGTGAGCGTCGCGTACTACACACGGCTCGAACAGGGCCAGAGCCACAACGCCTCGGACGGCGTCCTCGAAGCGCTGGCCCGCGCCCTGCGGCTGACCCCGGACGAACGCGCGCACCTGCGCGACCTCGCGCGCCCCGCCAAGGCCCGCCGTCGCCCGGCCGTACGGCCCGACAAGGCGCGGTCCGGGGTCCTCCAGCTGCTCGCCGCCCTCGACGGGGTGCCGGCCGTGGCGCTCGACCGCCGCTTCGAGGTGCTGGCGTGGAACCCGTTGGGGCACGCGCTGATGGCCGGGCACCTGGACTACGCGAGCCCCGGGCGTCCGCCGGACCGCCCCAACACCCAGCGGCTGCTGTTCCTCGACCCGCACACCCGCGAGCTGTACCCGGACCGCGAGACGGAGACCCGGCGGGCCGTCGCCGCGCTGCGCATGGCGGCCGGCCAGCACCCGGACGACCGGCAGCTGGCCGCCCTGATCGGCGAACTGTCCATGAAGAGCGCCGAGTTCAGCTCCCTGTGGGCCCGGCACGGGGTCAGCAACTGCACCTTCGGCGCCAAGCGCTTCCACCACCCGCTGGTCGGCGCGATGGAGCTGGACTTCGAGCTGATGCAGACGCCGGACGGCTCCGGGCAGGGCCTGCTGATGTACAGCGCACGGCCCGGTTCGCCGTCCGAGGCGGCGCTGCGGCTACTCGCCGCGCAGCACCTTCCAGAACCCCGGGTCCTCGAACCCGAGCGCCCATAGCCCGGTGTTGCGCACCCCGTACTTCCGCAGCAGCGGCAGGTGCGCCGCGACGCCGCGCGCGTCCTGGTACCAGACGTCGTGCACGGCACGGCCCACCCGGTACGTGAAGTGCGGCGTGCCCGACTTCGTGTCGAAGCGGTAGGCCACGCCCTTGCGGCGGCGCAGCGCCTCCGCCTCCTTCCAGGTCAGGTGCTTGGCGCGGGCCTTGACACCCCGGGTCCAGTCCCAGCCGTACCCGGGGAAGGCGATTTCGAGCTTGTCGCGCGGCACGGTACTGGTGGCGTAGCGCAGGAACTCCTCGTACCAGGCGAGCGAGGACAGCGGGCCCGGGGAGCCCTCGGCCCAGTGCAGGTCGTAGCCCATGATCCGGATGCGGTCGGCGGCCCTGCCGAGGCGCGCGTAGTCATACGCCTTGCCGGAGCGGGCGGTGCGGGCCATGACCGTGATCACGCAGCTCTTGCCCCGGGCGTGCAGCTTGGCGCACAGCTCGTCGGCGAACAGCGCGTAGCCGGTGCGCACGCGGTCCCGCATCCGGGCGGTGCCGGTGGTCGCCATCGTCTCGTAGTCGAGGTCGATGCCGTCGTACGCGCGCGAGGCCACCAGCCGCAGCAGCGCCCTGATGTGCGCGCCGCGGCGGGAGCGGTCGTGCAGCAGGGCGGCCATCGTGTCGGCGTTCATGGATTCGTTGACGGTGGGCACGACCTTGACGCCGGCCCGGTGCAGCCCGGCGACGACCTGCCTGTTTCCCGCGCCCGGCTGGCTCTTGACGGTGGTGTCGGAGGTGGCCCGGTACCAGAAGGGGCTGACGGTGTGCAGCTGCGCGGCGTGCTGGAGGGCGTCGCGGTAGGCGCCCCGGGTGTCGCCCCAGTAGGGCAGCCAGGCGGAGACCGTACGGCCGGTCCCCGTGGCGGGCGCCTTGGCTCCGGGCGCCTCTCCGGTGCCCTCCGTGCCGTCGTCCCCGGTGGCGGGCGGCGGCATGGCGGCGTGGGCCCGGTGCGCGGCCGTGCCGCCCGTACGGTCCTGGGCCGCCGCGCCGGGGGACAGCGCGGCGGCCACCCCGGACGCCGCCAGCAGGAACGCGATCCCGAGCCGCGCCCGGGCAGCCGATGCATGATCCATGCCCCGAGCCTGTCCCGGGCGGGACGGTCCCGCCGCGCGGACTGCGCCGAACGGCCGCGTCCGGGCCCGCCGTCCGGGCGTACGGCGAACCGTCAGCCGCGGAAGTCCCCGGCGGCCTCCGCCGCCCGGCCGCCCGCCCCCAGCAGGCCCGTCGCCGTGAGATCGGTGCGGCCGGCCAGGCGCAGGAACGCGCGGCGGGAGCCCTCCGTCACGATCCCCGGCAGGACGGCCCGCACCACCTGGCCCGCGCGCAGCCACGGCTGCGCGTAGACCGCGGCGGACCGCCGTTCGATGCCGCGCACCAGACGGTCGGCCACCGGCGCCGCGTCGTAGGTCTTCGAAGCGGGCCACGGCAGGTGGGCGCGCAGCTCCCGCATCGCCGCCCGGCGGTCGGACGCCCGCACCATCTCGGTGTCCGCCCAGCTCAGGTAGCCGACCCCGACGCCCACACCGCGGTGCGCCAGCTCGGCGCGCAGCACCTGCGCGAAGGTCTCCACCCCGGACTTCGAGGCGCAGTACGCCGACAGCATCGGCGCCGGGCCGAGCGCCGCGAGGGAGGCGACCTGGAGGAAGTAGCCCCGGGTGCTCAGGAGCGCGGGCAGGAAGGCGCGGGCGGTCACCGCGCTGCCGATCAGGTTGACCTCGACGACCCGGCGCCACACGGCCGGATCGGTGTCGAGGAAGGGCCCGCCCGCCACCACCCCGGCGTTGGCGACGACAACGGACGGCGGGCCGAAGCGGCGCTGCACGAGCGCGGCGGCGCGGTCCATCGCGTCCTCGTCGGTCACGTCCACCGGCCAGTGGGCGGCGTGCCCCGGCAGGCCGGCCGCGACCCGCTCCAGCTCGTCCTCCTCCAGCCCGAGCAGCGCCACGTCGGCACCCCGCCGTACGAGTGAACGCGCCATGGACGCCCCCAGGCCGCGCGCCGCCCCGGTCACCACGGCCGTGCGCCCGAGCAGGGGTAGGTCGTGGCTCATGTCGGTCCTCCACGGTCCGCGTGCGGTGCCCGGCGGTACGGGGACGCCGGTACGGGACGGTCGGTACGGGGTGGTCGGTCCAACGTAACGCCGTGGCGGCACCGGGGCCCGGCACGGCCGTCCCGTGTGGTCCGGCGCTCCGTGGGCACCCGGATGAGATACCGGAGGCCGACGGGTAGGAATCGGCCCAGGCCGGCGACCGGCTCCCCCGACGTTGGAGACCGCATGGCGGTAAGACATCAGCTGATCAAGACGCGTCCCGACGCGGTATGGGCGGTCCTCGCCGACGGCGGCCGGTACCAGGAATGGGTGGTCGGCCCGTACCGGTCGCGGCCGTGCGAGGGGGTCTGGCCGGAGCTGGGCTCGATGATCAGCTACAGCGTGCACGTGGGGCCGTGGTCGCTCAGCGGCCGGACCGTGGTGCGGCGCTGCGAGCCGCCCAAGGAACTGGAACTGGAGGTGGACAGCGGCGCGCTGGGCACCGCGCGGATCGCCATCGAGATCCGCCCCTGGGGCGACCACGCCCTGGTGATCATGGACGAGCACCCTCTCCAGGGCCCCGGCGGGCTGCTGCACAACACCGTCCTGGACGCCCTGTTCCAGCTCCGGCACCGCAGCATGCTCCGGCGGCTGGCCCGGCTCGTGGAAAGCGGTTCCCGGCAGCGGCGCGAGGCGGCCTGATGGCGCGGCACGCGGGCGTACGGCCCCCGGCCCCGGCGGACAGGAGGCGGCCGTGCCGGACGCGGTGGTGATCGGCGCGGGCCCGAACGGGCTGGTGGCCGCCAACCTGCTGGCCGACGCGGGCTGGAGCGTGGAGGTCCTGGAGGCGCAGCCGGAAGCGGGCGGCGCGGTCCGCAGCGACCGCGGCGTCCACCCCGACTACGTCAACGACCTGTGCAGCTCCTTCTACCCGCTGGCCGCCGCCTCGCCCGTGCTCGCCGCGCTGCGCCTGGAGGACCACGGGCTGCGCTGGAGCCACGCGCCCAGTGTCCTGGCGCACCCGCTGACCGACGGCCGGTGCGCGGTGCTGGAACGCCGGATGCCGGCCACCGCCGACGGGCTGGACCGCTTCGCGGCGGGCGACGGCGACGCCTGGCGGCGGCTCTGCGAGATCTGGGAACGGGTGGGCCCGGACATCCTGAAGGCCCTGTTCACTCCGTTCCCGCCGGTGGTGGCCACCGCCCGGCTCGCCGCCCGGCTGCGCAGCGCGGGCGGCCTGCGGCTGGCCCGCACGCTGGTGCTGCCGGTCCGGCGCCTGGGCGACGAGGAGTTCGGCGGCGAGGGCGGGCGGCTGCTGCTCGCGGGCAACGCCCTGCACGCCGACCTCGCGCCGGAGGCCGCGGGCAGCGGCGGCTTCGGCTGGCTGATGTCCATGCTCGGCCAGACGTACGGCTTTCCGGTGCCGGTCGGCGGCGCGGGCGCGCTGACCGAGGCGCTGGTGCGGCGGCTGGAGGCGCGCGGCGGTGTGCTGCGCTGCGACGAGCGCGTGACCGAGGTCGTCGTACGGGCGGGCCGGGCCGTGGCGGTGCGCACCGCGGGCGGCGAGACGGTGCCTGCGGGCCGTGCCGTGCTGGCCGACGTCTCCGTACCGTCCCTCTACGGCGAGCTGGTCGACGCCCGGCACCTGCCCACCCGGCTGCTGGCGGACCTGCGCCGCTTCCAGTGGGACTTCGCGACGTTCAAGGTCGACTGGGCGCTGGACGGGCCGGTGCCCTGGACCGCGCCCGGGGCGGCGACCGCGGGCACCGTGCACCTGGCCGACGGTGTCGACGAACTGACGCGGTTCGCGGCGCAGCTGGCGGCGGGCCGGGTACCGGACCGGCCGTTCGCCCTCTTCGGGCAGATGACCACCGCCGACGCCACCCGTTCGCCGGCCGGTACGGAGTCGGCCTGGGCGTATACCCATGTGCCGCACGACGTGCGCGCGGACGCCGGGGAGGACGGCATCACCGGCGCCTGGCGGGACGGCGAGCGGCAGGCGATGGCGGACCGGGTGGAGGAGCAGGTGGAGCGGTACGCGCCGGGTTTCCGCAGCCGTATCCGGGCCCGCCGCATCCTGGCGCCGCCCACGTTGCAGGCGCTCAACGCCAATCTGCACGGCGGCGCGATCAACGGCGGTACGACCGCCATGCACCAGCAGCTCGTCTTCCGACCCGTTCCGGGCACCGGGCGTCCGGAGACGCCGGTCAAGGGCCTGTTCCTGGCGTCGGCCGGTGCGCATCCGGGTGGCGGTGTGCACGGCGCGCCCGGCGCCAACGCGGCGCGCGCCGCCCTGCGCAAGCGGTCGCCGAGCAGCGCGCTCAGCCTCCTTCAGCGGTCGCTGACAGGACGTAACCGGCTCGGTGAGCGGCCGGACGATCCCACGGAGTGATGGGCGCCGGGGCTTCGGTTGCGTCGGGGCGTCGGGACGTCGGGACGTCGGACAGGGTGCCGCGCGCGCCAGGGTCAGGCCGTGGCCGCCATCGTCCCGGCAGGCGTACGGGCCGTCTCCGCCTTCTCGTCCGGCGCTGCGTCGTCGTCCGGGACCAGGCCCCACCACCAGGAGATGACGGGGATGTCCAGGGGCGCGCGGCTGTCGTCGGTGGGCGTGGAGCACAGTGTCGAAGGCAGCCCGGCCGGGTCTTCCGGGGTGGTGTAGCGCCGGGAGCTGATGCCCCAGTCCTGGGACCCGCGGATGAACGTGCCCAGGTTGTGCAGGTACTGGCGCAGCTGCGGGCTGCCCTGCTGCCGCAGGTGCGCGCTCAGCCGCATGAACAGCGTCATCACGCGGTCCCGCTGGGCGATCGCCGTGGTCAGCGCCTCGTCCGGGGAGGTGCCGTACTCGTTCTGCAGCACCCTCAGGACGTTGAGGTAGTAGCCCTCCCCGCGGCTCTCCTTGTGGTGGGAGAAGATGTCGTTGTCCCAGGTGATGATGAAGGACGCCATCTCGGCCGCGGCGCGCACGGAGGTGTGCTCGCGCTCGTGCGGCTGGAGTTCGTAGCCGTGGCCCATCTCCAGCATCGGCAGGACGACCGAGGTCGCCCCGTCGTACAGGCGCATCAGGGTGTAGTCGGGCAGGCTCGGCACGGTGCCGGAGCGCCGGTAGGACGCCTCCCACACGACGGAGAAGAAGTACTCGCGCAGCGCGTCGATCCAGCGCGCGGTCTGGCCGGCGGTGCCGTACCGGGTCATCCGGTGCCGCAGGTCGCGCAGCCCCTCGGCGAGGCTGTCGCCCGGCAGGACCGGCGACTCGGGGTTCTGCGCGACGCGCAGCAGCCGGTGCAGTACGCCCGTCAGCTCCCCCGGGTCGTGCCCGAGGTCGCTCTCCTCGCAGTAGCCGTCGTCGACGCCGAACAGCCACAGCACGAAGTCCGCGAGGAGGGAGACGACCTCCTCGCGGCCGTCGGGCAGGATGCGCGCGGCGAAGCCGCCGATCCCATGGGTGACCAGGCGCCCGCGCAGCTCGTCGGAGCCTATGGAGAAACGTTCCGCCCAAGCCGTCGTCCGGGCCTCGATCTCCGGATGCCGGGGATGCACGGCGGGCGGAAGGGGCGAGTAGGTCGGCGGAACGGTCAGCTCGGGTCCCACTCGTGACCACCTCTCAGCATCGGCGCGGCATGGCGGCCGGGGCTCGGAACCGGACAGTCCGGTCCTTGACTGATCAACTATGGCGCATAGTACGCACCCCGGCCCCCTGATCCAATAGCGTCTTGGTGTCTATGACAAGTTCCTGGAGGGGCAGCGTCCGGTTCCCTTCGGCACCTGGCCCTCCGCGGCGCCCGCGGCAGACCGGGCAGCCCGTACGCCGAGTTGGACGCCGCCCCCTGACGGCGCATCGGCCGCGGACCGCCGCGAGGACGGAGGCACTGTGACGATCTTCACCCCCTTCGACGCGACGGAGCGCCGGGCCTGGGCCGGGCGGGCCGCGGCGTACGAGCGGAGCTTCGCCGCGCTCTGCGCCCACCCGGTGCCCGCGCTGCTCGACGCGGCGGAGGTACGCCGCGGCCTGCGCGTGCTCGACGCCGGGACCGGGACCGGCACCGCCGCCCGTGCCGCGGGCGGCCGGGGCGCCGCGGTGACGGCCGTGGACGCGGACCCCGGCATGGCCGCCCGCGCGGCGGCGACCGCCCCGGGCGCGGCCGTGTGCGTCGCCGCGCTGCCCCGACTCCCCTTCACCGACGGCGGTTTCGGCGCCGTGCTGGGCAATTTCGTACTCAACCACGTCGGGCGCCCCCGCACGGCACTCACCGAACTGCGCCGGGTCGCGCGGCCGGGCGCCCGGATCGCGCTCTCCATCTGGGCGGCCCCACCGGCACCCGGCCAAACCCTGATCGGCCGCGCCCTCCAGGCCGCCGGCGTGCCCCGGCCCGCCCATCTCCCCACACTCGCCCCCGAAGACGACTTCCCGCGCACGGAAGAGGGCTTCACCCGCCTCCTACACGAAACCGGCCTCACCGCCATCCGCTGCGAAACCCTCACCTGGGAGCACCGGACCACCGCCGAGCAGTGGTGGAGCGGACCCGCCGCCGGGCTGGCGTCGGCCGGACAGATCCTGGTGAGCCAGCCGCCCGAGGTCGTCACCGAGGTCAAGCGTCAGTACGCCGCACTGTGCGCGCACTTCGCGGCCCCAGGCGGCCTGCTCACACTCCCCCACACCGCCCTACTGGCCAGCGCCCAAGCTTGAACAACCCGGCGTCACATCACCTCACGCAACCCCCGGCAGAAATTCCCGCAGCTGCGCGAGCAGCGCCCCCGGCGCCTCCTCCGCGATGAAATGCCCGCACTCCGGGATCTCGGCGCCGGTGACCTGCTCCGGATGAGCCGAGTGGTCCCGCCAGATGTCCAGTGTCGGCAGTTGGGCGGGCAGGCCGGCCGCTCCCCACAGGGCCAGTACGGGTACGGTCAGCAGCCGGCCCTCGGCGAAGTCCGCGTCGTCGAGGGCGATGTCGGTCTCCGTGGCGCGGTAGTCGTCGAAGCCCGCGCGCAGCGCGCCGGGGCGGGAGAACGCCGTCACGTACGCGTCCACGGCCTCGTCGGTCAGGGCGTGCCGGTTGTAGGTCCAGCGCTCGAAGAAGTACTCCAGGTAGCCGCGCACGTCCTGGCCGGCCAGCCGCTCGGGCAGGTCGGGCTGGAAGTGGAAGAACCAGTGCCAGTATCCGGAGGCGATGGTGGCGTCCACGCGGCGCATCACCTCGCGGGTCGGCACGATGTCCAGGACGGCGATCCGCTCCACCTGTTCGGGGCGGTCCAGCGCCCAGCGGTGGGCGACCCGCGCGCCCCGGTCGTGGCCGACGACACTGGCCCGTTCGAAGCCCAGCGACTCGACGAGACCGGCCATGTCGGCGGCCATCGTCCGCTTGTCGTAACCGGTCGTGGGCTTGTCGCTGAGGCCGTAGCCGCGCAGGTCGGGAGCCACCACGGTGTAATCCCGGGCCAGTTCGCCGAGGACCGGCCACCAGCAGCGGGAGGTCTGCGGCCAGCCGTGCAGCAGCACCACGAGCGGCCCGGAGCCCGCCCTCGTGTAGTGCAGCCGTACGCCGTTCACCTGGGCCACGCCCGACGTCGTACCGCCTGTGGTCGTACCGTCCGCCACCTGTTGCCTCCCACGCGATTTCGCAGCCGTCATCGCACCGGACCGCCCTGCGGCCCGCACCTTCCTAACCCTCTCAGGGGGTTAGTACAGTGGCAAGCATGTCGAGCGATGACGTGTGGCTCCGGTGCGGCGGGCGACTGTGCCTGGACTTCGTCAACACCCTGCGGAACCGGGCGCGCGTACCGCGCGAGACGCTGGCCGCACCGGAGGATCTGCGGCGGTGGCTGGAGTGGGCGGGAACAGCCGTGGCGGCCCGCCCGGCGGCGCGGGACACGGACGCGCTCGCCCTGGCGCACAAGCTGCGCGACGCGCTGGACCGGGCGGTGCTCGCGGCGGCCGACGGCGCCCTCCCCACCCCCGCCGACCTGGCCCTGCTCAACAGCACGGCAGCCGCTCTCCCTCTTCCCACACCACAACTCACGGTCGTGGACGGCCGGTTGACGCACACCACCTCGCCCGCCCCGGTCCCCGACGACCCGGCCGCCGGGCTCGCCCTGGTCGCACAGGACGCGGTGGCGCTGCTGCCCTCGCCCGAGGTCCGGCGGGTGCGTATCTGCGGCGCGGACGACTGCGCCGTGCGCTTCGTCGACCGCTCCCCCGCGCACAACCGCCGCTGGTGCTCCATGGAGCGGTGCGGCAACCGCGCCAAGGCCCGCCGCCATCTGGCACGGACGGGGCGTGCGCCCCGCGCGGACGGCGGTGGATGATGGCGCGATGGAGACTCCCGTGCTGGTCCCGGCCGGACTGGTGCTGCTCGTCGGAGCGCCGGCCGCCGGGAAGAGCACCTTCGCCGGGGAACTGGTCGCGCAGGGCCGGCTGCCCGCCGAGGCCGTGGTGTCCAGCGACGCCATCGCCGAGGAGCTGTTCGGCCCCGGCGTCGACCGGGGCACGGTCGACGCGCAGGTCTTCGAGGAGCGCGACCGCCGGGTCGCCGAGCGGCTGGACGAGGGGCGCACGGTCCTGATCGACGCGACGAATGTGCTGCCCCGGGGCCGCGAACGGCTGCTGGCCATGGCGCGGAAGTTCGGCGTCCCGGTCACCGCACTGCGCTTCGCACCCCATGAGCCGGTCCTGCTCCTCCAGAGCCGCGAACGCGCCAAACGCATCCCGGACGCGGAGATCTCCGCGTACGCGACCCTGCTCCGCGACACCGCCGACACCCGCCATCTCCTGGCGGAGGGCATCAGCACCGTTCACGAGGTCCCGGGCCGCGCGCAGGGCATGGGGGCGGCCGAGGCGGCGCGGCGGTTCCGGTTCGAGGGGTGTGAGGGGTAGAGGGATAAGGGCGACGAGGACGGCCGGGCCGCACGGCGAATGACGTCGATACGTCACCGTACCGACGCTACCGGCTCGACCGGCGCACCGTGCACCGCCCGGGACGCACCGCCCACCCGCGCCTCAGGTCCGCCCCTCCCGCTCCTGCGCGTCCTTCAGCTCGGCGGAGGGCGCCGCCCAGCGGGCCCGTACGACCGGGAAGCCCGCCTGTTCGCAGGCGGCGCAGACCAGTTCGTCGTCGTCCACGACATGGCGTACGTCGCGGCCACCCGCGAGGCGGCGCAGCAGTTCCAGCTTGGTGTGGCGGGCCGGGCGCCGGTCGCTGTCCGGGCGCATGTACAGGCGCCCCTCGGGCAGTCCGTGCTGTTCGAGCCAGGCCAGCGTGTCCCGGCGGCAGCGTTCGGGGCGGCCGGTGAGGTAGACGATCTCGCAGTCCGCGGCGCTCTCCCGGGCCAGCGCCACGCCGGGCGCGAGCGGCGGGTCGTCGGGCGCCGCGGCGAAGAAGCCGTTCCAGTCACGTGGCCTGCGCTCCAGGAAGTGCTGGCGGTGCGCGGTATCGGCGAGCGTGCCGTCGAGGTCGAACACCGCCAGGGGCCGCGACGCCGCGCCGCGTCCGCCCCTCCCCGTTCTCGTCATCGCGTCCTTCCGTTCCGGTGCCGGCGGCTGCCGCTCTCCTGGGCGGCCCTGTCCGTACGGTGGCCGGATTCCGTCGTTGCGGCGGTCGAGTGGATCGTACGTGAGGCCGGCCGGCGCACCGGTGACGCGGGGCCGGTGAAGCACCCGACCGGAACGACGCGTGGGGCCCCGGGCCGGAATGCGACATACCAGTGCCATGTTGCGCAGGAATTGCAGACCCCATGCCGCCGCCACGGTTTTGCCGACTATTTACGGACGGCCGTTCGGCCACGGGACGATCTCCATGCGTTTGACCTGTGCTTCCTCGGCACCGAAAGGCCAACCCCACTGGTCACGACCTTCCTTGCCGCCCCCGCTCCGCCGTTGCTACCGTCATCAACAACGCGCCCCCATGGGGCTGTTTGACAACGTGTTCCGCGTCCCCTCGACGCCGGTGCGCAGGCCGTGGCGGCAGACACCGCGGCTGCGTGAGCCGACTGTACGAGCCGGCTGCGCCGAGGCCCGTTCAGGATGCCTCGCGTACTCATGCGGGATATCCGGCGCCCCGAAAAGCGCACGGTTTTGTCCCGGATGCGGAAAGACCATCAGGACGCACAGCGCAACTATCCGGTCACACACTCAGCCGCGCGCGACGACGGTTTTCCCCTGTCGCGCGCCGGGAGGTGAGATGCGCGACGCTCCCCCGGAAGACATGACACTCGGCGATGTTCTCGCCCGGCGCGCCGAGTCCCATCACGACGCGTTGTTCCTCGAATTCCAGGACTCCGCGTTCACCTTCGGCGAGGTGGACGAGCAGTCGGACCGCGTGGCCCAGGGATTGCTGGCGGCCGGGGTGGCGGCGGGTGAGCACGTCGCCGTCATGCTGCCGAACCGCCCGGAGATCGTGTTCGTCACGTTCGCGCTGGCCCGTATCGGCGCGGTCGCCGTTCCGGTCAACACCGCCTACCACGGCCCGGCTCTACGCAATGTGCTGGCCGGCTCCGACTGCACCGCGCTGATCGTCGACAGCCGGTACGCCGACCGTCTGCCCCCGGTCACCGCGGAGTTGCCGGACCTGCGCCTCACCGTCGTGTGCGCACCCGGCGACCCGCCCGCGGCCACCGGCGGGAACGCGGCGGCACCACCGGGCGGCCGGACGGTCGGATGGCCGGACCTCATGGCCCACGGGGCCGCGCGGCCCGAGCACGGGGCACGCCCTTCCGACCTGCTGGCGATCATGTACACCTCCGGCTCCACCGGCCCCGCCAAAGGGGCGCTGGTGCCGCACGCGCTGGCCCTGGCGTGCGCCGAGGACGTGCTGAGGTTCGTGAACGTACACGGCGAGAAGGTCTACTGCCCGCTGCCGCTCTTCCACGCCGCCGGTATGTGGGACGGCGTGCTGTCCGCTTTGCTGTGCGGCGGCACCGTGGCGGTGGCGGAGCGGTTCAGCGCCTCCGAATTCTGGGACGACGTACGCCGTTTTGACGCCGGAATCGCCCTGTCGGTCTTCTCGATCCTGCCCATTCTGCTGAAACAGCCGCCGTCCCCCCGCGACAAGCAGCACCCGCTGAAACTCTTCTACACTGGCAAGTCCCTGTGGGACGCGGAGCTGCGCGAACGGTTCGGTGTGCGCTCGGTGGAGAGCTACACCAGCACGGAGGCCGGTATCCCGCTGGCCGGCGCGTTCGGGGACTGGCGGCACGGCTCCTGCGGGCGGGTGAACTCCGAGCGTTTCGAAGCGGCGGTGGTCGACGAGCAGGACCGTATCCTGCCCGCCGGACACACCGGCGAGCTGGTGCTGCGCCCCAAACAGCCCCATGTCGTCACCGGCGGGTATTACGGGAATTTCGCGGCCACCGCGCGCGCTTTCCGCAACCTGTGGTTCCACACCGGTGACCGGATGCGGCAGGATCAGGACGGCTATTTCTACTTCGTGGACCGGATGGCCGACGCCATCCGCCGCCGGGGCGAGAACATCTCGGCCTTCGACATCGAACTGGCGGTGAACAAACACGCCGCTGTGCGCGAAAGCGCGGCCATCGGCGTCCCGTCGGAGCTCGGGGAAGACGAGGTGAAACTGGTGGTGGTGCTCGTGCCCGGCGCCACCCTCGGCCACGACGAACTGACCGCGTACTGCCGGCAGGCGCTGCCCGTGTTCATGGTGCCGCGCTATCTGGAGTTCGTGGACGCGCTCCCCCGGACGGCGACCGACAAAATCGCCAAGCATCACTTACGCACCCGCGGCGACCGCGGCCTGACCGCCAGCACGTGGGACCGCGAACGGGGGGCGTTTGTCAGCCATCGGCCCACCACCCGTGAGAGGTCGGCGTGAATTGGGGCGACACCGAGGAGGAGGCCGCTTTCCGCCGGAGCGTACGGCGGTTCGTACGGGACGTGTTCCCCGCTGCGTACCGGCCCGATCCGCATGCCGAGAACGGCCTGGAGCCGGAGGACGTACGCGGCTACAACTGGCCGGCGGATCTGCGCTCCGCGGACGCCACGCGTACCGCGGGCGCCCGCGCCTGGGCAGCCGCACTGGCCCGGCGGGGCTGGATCGCCCCGCGGTGGCCGCGCCGGTACGGTGGCGCGGATCTGTCGGCGACCAGGGCGTTCATCCTCCACGAAGAGATCATGCGGGCGGGGAAACCGGCGGTGAACGGCCTCGGCGTCTTTCTGCTCGGACCCACGCTGCTGGTGCACGGCACCGCCGTACAGAAAGCGGAACACCTGCCTCCCACCGCGCGCGGCGAGCGGGTCTGGGCCCAGGGGTTCTCCGAGCCGGAAGCGGGCTCGGACCTGGCGGGGCTGCGCACGCGCGCCGTGCGCGACGGAGATCAGTATGTGGTGAACGGGCAGAAGGTGTGGACCTCGCTCGGACACCACGCCGACTGGCTGTTCGTCCTCGTCCGTACGGGCAGCGATCCCGGGGCCCCGCGGCACCGGGGCATCACCTTCCTGCTGGTGGACGCGCGCTCGCCGGGCATCACGATCCGCCCGATCACCGACATCCGGGGCGCGGCACCGTTCTGTGAGATCTTCTTCGAGGACGTCCGCGTGCCGGTGGCCAACCGTGTGGGCGAGGAGGGCCGGGGCTGGTACGTCGCGATGGACACGCTCAGTTTTGAACGCGCCGGGCTCGGAACCACCATCAAGTTCGACCACGCGCTGACGGACCTGATCACCTATCTGAAGACGGAGCACGGTCCGGAGCAGCTGCACCCGGAGTGGGACCACGGGCTGCGGAGCGAGATCGCCCGCCGCTACATCGAGGTGCGGGTCTCCCACCAGCTCGCGCGCTACGCGGTCGCCCGGGAGGACGCCGGAGAGGTGCCCGGCCACGAGGCGTCGGTCAACCAGTTGTTCAGCGCCGAGCTGCACCAGCGGCTGGCCCGCACGGGCGCCCGGGCCTTCGGCCCCCACAGCCTGCTGTGGCGGGGCGACGAGACGCAGCCGGCTCCGCTGGACGGGGCCTTCACCCACCTGTGGTTCGACGCGGTGGCCGCCACCTTCATGGGCGGCACCTCCGAGATCCAGCGCAACGTCATCGCCACCCGGGGCCTCGGCCTGCCCTCGGCCTGACCCGACAGGAGGAGACGCACGTGTACGAAGGGCTCGACATCACCACCAAGGACCGGGTCTGCTGGATCACGCTGGACCGCCCGGACAAGCTCAACGCGCTGACGCCCGGCATGCTGCACGGACTGCGCCGGGCGTTCGGCGAGATCGACGACGACCCCGACGTCTGTGTCGCGATGCTGCGCGGTGCCGGGAAACGGGCCTTCTGCGCCGGGATGGACCTCGCGTGGTCCGAGTCGCTGACGCCCGCGGAACGCGTCGAGCAGGGGCGTCTCGGCGAGAAGACGTTCGCCATGATGGAGCGGCTGTCCGTGCCGGTCTTCGCCGCCGTGCACGGCTTCGCCGTGGGCGGCGGCCTGGAACTGGCGCTGGGCGCCGACTTCATCGTGGCGCACGAGAACGCCCGGATGGGCCTGGTCGAGATCACGCTGTCCGCCCGGCCGCCCTACCGGCCGAGGATGACCGAGGACGGCGACCCCGACCAGCCCGCGTACGGCGGCAACGCGCCCGGCTGGGGCGGGGTGAAACGGCTCCCCGAGCGCATCGGCAAGGCGCGGGCCAAGGAGCTGCTGTTCACCGGGGCACGGCTGGACGCGGCCCGTGCGTTCGCCCTGGGCCTGGTCAACTCCGTATTCCCCGCCGCGGAATTCGATGCCCGGGTCGCCGAGCTGGCCGAGCGGATCGCCGCGATGAACCGCTACAACCTCCGCCTGGTCAAGGAACTGGTCCAGGGCGGATACGACTGGATCGAGCCGCACCCCAGCTGACGCCGAGGAGAATTCCCGTGCTGCGGATCTACCGCATCGACCACATCGCCGTCGTCACCGCGGACCTGGAGGAACAAGCGGCCTTATTGGAGGGCCTGTTCGGCTTCGAGCCCACACACACCTGGGACAACCCGGCGGCGCGGGTACGCGGCATGCGCCTGCGCGTCCCGGGCGCGTCCGGCCAGTACTGGGTGCTGCTCAGTCCAGCGGACTCCGGTACGGTGCTGGGGCGCTGGCTGGAGGACCGCGACGGCCGGCCCGGGCTGCACCACGTGGGCGCGGAGGTGCCCGACCTGGATGCCGCGCTCGCCGAGATCCGGCGCCGCGGTCTGGAGATCACCGACTCGGTACCGGGCCGTTGGGCCGAGACCTCCCTGTCGCCCCCCGAGCACGGGCCGGGAGTCCTCTGGAGGCTCCAGGGGCCCGGCAGTACGAGCATGCTGGGCGACGAAGCGGCGCGGCCCGCGCCCCGGCGCGCCGCCGCCGACGCCCCCACACTGGGCATCCGGGGCATCGACCACCTCTGCCAGGCTTTCCCGGACCGTGACGAACTGGCCGCCTGGTACGCCGAGCTGGCCGGGTTCGTCGAGGTGTGGCGTACTCCGGAGGGCGCGGCCCCGGACATGGCCGACCTGGTGCTCAACATTCCCGGGTCCAGCACCTGCTGGGAAGTCATCACGGGGCGGGGCGAGGCGTCGTTCGTCGACAGGTTCCTTCGGCGCAGCGGGCCGGCCGCGCATCACGTGACCTTCGAGGTCGCCGACTGGGACAACGCCCTCGCCGCCTGCGTGGCCCACGGGGTGCCGACGTTCGGCGAGGAGGAGGGCGTCACCGACGGCGCCGCCTGGAAGCACACCTTCATCCACCCCAAGCACACAGGCGGGGTCCTCGTGCAGCTGTTCTGGGAGCAGCGTCCCGGTGTGTGGGTGCGTTCGGACAAGATCGCTTCGTTCCGGTCCGTGTAGGCATGTCATGGACCTGACGCTCACTGACGAACAGGAGATGATCCGGACCACCGCGCGGAAACTGCTGCGCGACCGGAGCGGGACCGCCGGGGTACGGGCCGTGCGGGACGGCCCCGGCGAGGGGTACTCCCGTGAGCTGTGGCAGCAGATGGCCGACCTGGGGTGGACCGGACTGGCCGTCCCCGAACGGCACGGCGGACTGGGAGCGGGTTTTCTGGAGAGCTGTCTGCTGGCGGAGGAGCTGGGAGCCGCCCAGGTGCCCAGCCCGTTCCTGGTCACCACGGCGTGCGCCGGGATGACGATCGGCAGGTTCGGCACCGAAGAGCAATGCGCCGCCTGGCTGCCGGCCATCGCCGCCGGCCGGCCCATGACGGCGGCGACGGCATCGGATATCGCGGCCACACGCCGTACCGACGGCTGGACGCTGAACGGCACGGCGACCTTCGTACCCTTCGCCGCGGCAGCGCACGCCGTCCTCGTGGCGGCACACGCCGGCACCGGGCCCGCCGTCTTCCTGCTCGACCCGGCACAGGCCGCTGCCATCGACATCGCCCCGCTGCGCGTCATCGGACCGGTCCCCCGGTACCGGCTGCGCCTGAAGGACGTGACCGTGCCCTCCGACGCGGTGCTCGGCCGCATCGGCCGGGGAGACGAGGTGATCCAGGCGCTCGAAGCATTCGGCGCCGCGGCGACCTGCGCGGAGATGGTCGGCGGCGCGCAGCGGGTGCTCGATCTGACGCTCGCGTACGCCACCGAACGCCGCCAGTTCGGCCGGCCGGTCGGCAGTTTCCAGGCGGTCCAGCACCACTGTGCCGATATGGCGGTCGACGTGCTGAGCGCGCGGCTCATCACGTACGAGGCGATCCGGCACCTGGCCGGCGCCCGGGCCTCCGGGTCCGGCGACCACGGCCCGGAGGCGGTGGCCCTGCCCGTGTCCTGCGCCAAGACGTGGGTGAGCGAGGCGTACCAGAGGGTGTGCGCGCTCGGGCACCAGGTGCACGGAGCGATCGGCTTCACCGCCGAGCACGACCTGCACCTGTACCTCCAGCACGCGTTGAGCGCCGCTCCGGCGTTCGGTGACGCCGACACCCACGCGCGCCGGGTGGCCGACGCGCTCGGCCTGCCGCGGCACGGCGGGCCCCCGCACCACACGTACGGACAGGAGATCCACCGGTGAACCACGCGATCCAGCACGACGTACAGGCAACGCCCCGGCCCTTCACGATCCCGGACTGTTCGACACCACAGGACCTGCGTTTCGCCTTCCTCAACCTCGCCGCGCACCCACGAGGCGACCTGATGCTCCAGGAATTGCTGGCGGCCGGTTTCGTGCCCGCCATCGTCATCGAGGAGACCTCCACACTGGCCACGCGGGGACGCCGTGCGCAACTCGACGTATTACAAGGCGTGCCCGGCTTCCAACCGCCCACCACCAGTCAGGAAATGTGTGCCGAACACGGCATCGCCTATGTGACGGTGGACAGCCACAACGACGCCATCACCCGGCGCACGCTGCTGGCACACGATCTCCACCTCGCGGTGCTGGGCGACACCCGCATTCTCAAGCCGGAGGTGATCGGCACCCTTCCGTACGGCATCGTCAACACCCATCCCGGAATGCTGCCGGACGTCCGCGGAAACACCCCCTATATCTGGGCGGTCATCCACGACCTTCCGCAGGGCGCCACAGCGCATCTCATCAACACCGGTATCGACCGCGGCCCCGTCATCGTGTCCCGCCCGCTGCCGCCCGTGCCGGACGCGACGGTGCCGCGGCTGGTGCACGCGGTCAACGAGCTGTGCGCCCAGGTGGTCGTGGAATGCCTGAACCGGATAGTGGCCGGTGACGCCACACTGTGGGAGCAACCGGACGACCGTACGGTCACCTTCCGCGAAGCCCGCCCGGAAATCTGGGAACTGGCCGGGGACATGCTGCGGGAGAAGCGGCCCGGACACCGCGAAGCGGCCCCGTTCAAGGTCATTCCTGCCGACGCGGTCATCGGTGCCCGGGTCGAAGGACTCGATATGCGGCAGCCTCCCGGGCCCGCGGCCGTCGAGGCCCTCGAAGACGCGCTGGAGCGGTACGGGGTCCTCATCGTCCCCGGTCAGAGCCTCACCCCGGCCGAGGAGGTCCGGTTCTGCCGGGCCTTGGGGGAACTGGACATCCCGCCGCGGTTCGAGGACCGCAGGACCGGCCATCCGGAGATCTTCGTGATCGGGAATCCGGCCGACAGGGCCGTGCTGTTCGCGCCGGACTACTCCGGTCACGAGGACGAGGCGGACATCAGCGATCTCGAATGGCACGCGGACCATTCCCAGTACGCCGTGCCCACCTGGATCAGCATGATGTACGGCGTCGAGGTCCCGCCGGTCGGCGGCGACACGCTGTTCGCGTGCACCTATTCCGCGTACGAGGCGCTCGATCCCGCAACGCGGCGCCGCTACGACAAGGTCCGGCTGCTGCATTCCGTCAAGGGCGTCAACGACTATCTGCGCGAACTCGGAAAGCCGGAGGGCATCAGCGAAGCGGAACTGGAACTCGAAAAGGAACCGCCGCAGCAATGGCCGCTGGTGCGCAGCCACCCGCGTACCGGCCGCAAAGCCCTGTACTTCGGCGCGCGGATGAGTATCGGTGCCGTCGGCATGGACGAGGAGGAGGGCCGGCGCCTCGTCCGCGAAGTCACCGAAGCGGCCACCAAGCCGGAATTCGTCTACCGCCACCGGTGGCAGCAAGGTGATGTCGTCCTCTGGGACAACCGCCGTGTCGTCCATGCCGCGTCCACGTTCAACACGCGCCGCTATCGCCGGGTCATCCACCGGATCACCGTCCGCGAGAACGCCGGGCCGGCATGAACACGGCCGCCGTGAACTCCTATCCCGACCGGGCGGGCATCCCCTTCGAGGACGCCACGCCGGACGGCACCGTGGGGCTGCTGGCCCTGGCCACCGACGCCAACATCGAGGACACCCTCAGGAGCCTGCTCCCGCCGAGCGTGGGGCTGTGCACCACCCGGCTGGCGAACACCGAACCCATCACCGCGGCGTCCCTGTGCGCCACCAGGGACCGGATCACCGAGGCGGCACGGACCATCCTGCCCGGCGGACGCCTGGACGCGCTGGTCTACGGCTGCACCGCGGGCGCCGCCGCGATCGGGCACGGGGAGGTGGAACGGCTGCTGCGGGCGGCGCACCCGGCGGTGCAGTGCCTGACGCCGGTCAGCTCCGCCGCGGCCGCCATGCGGCACCTCGGCATCCGGCGGCCGGCGATCCTCACGCCCAATGTGCGCGAGCTGAACGTGGCGATCGCCCGCCACTTCGGCGCATCCGGCTTCGAGGTGGCCGATGTCGTCGGGCTGGAGCTCGCCCAGGACGCGCACATCGGCCGCGTCCCGCCCCATGTCCTCGTCCGCGCGGCCCGCCACGCCTGCGGTCCGCGCGCCGACGGCCTGCTGGTCTGCTGCACCTCGCTGCGGGTGACGCCCGTCATCGACCGGATCGAGGCCCTGGTCGGGCGTCCCGTGGTGACCAGTAATCAGGCGGTGCTCTGGGACCTGGCGCGCCGTCTCGGTTTTCCTGCCGCGCGTACCGGCCTGGGGCAGCTCCTGGCCCCTGCCTCGGTCCGCCGCGCAGGCAGCACAGCGCCCCGGGCCGCCGCACCTGCCGGAGGCCGTCGATGACCGTGGAACGGGCCCACCCGGTGGCGTCACAGCGGCACGGGACGTCGTACGGCGCCCGCGCCCTGACGTTCCGCCACCCCACGGTGGCCGACACGGACGAGGTGCACGCCCTCGCCCGCCGGTCGGCCTCCCCCGTCACACGAGCCGCCTGCCGGATCTGCTGCCGCGACTTCGCCCGTACGTCCATGGTGGCCGACCGGGCAGGAGCCGTCGTCGGATTCCTCGGTGGCTACCGCAGACCCGCGGACCCCCGGACCTACGTGGCCTGGCATCTCGTCGCCCTCCAGGAGGAGGCCGGTGTGGCGCTCGCCCTGATGGCCGCGATGGCCGGGAGCGTCCGCCGCGACGGCGCGGAGGTCTTCGAAGCGCCGGCCGGCCCGGACGACCCTGCGCATGCCGTGCTCGTCCGGGAACTCGCCCGCACCTACCATGCCGTTCCGGACACGTCGACGCAGGCCCTGCCCTCCTCCGTGTCACCCGGCGACCCGACCGTGCTGTACCGCTTCGCCCTCACGGGCGGGCCGCCCGATCCCCGACCCCCGGAGCCCCCCACTTGTCGATCCCACACTTCGCGTTGCTGACCGCGGCCGGAGTGGCCGCGGGACTGACGGGAACCGTCGCGGGACTCGCGTCGCTGTTCTCCTATCCCGCGCTGCTCGCCGCCGGCCTGTCGCCGACGACCGCCAATGTCACCAACACGGTCTCCCTCGCCATCGGCAACATCACCGTCGTTCCCAGTTCACGCCGGGAGCTGTCCGGTCAGTCGTCCGCCCTCCTCAGGCTCGGCCTGGTGGTCGTCCTCGGCAGCGCGGCCGGGGCGGCCCTCCTGCTGGCCACCCCGCCGGGGGTGTTCCAGCGGGTGGTGCCGTTCCTGGTCGGCGGCGCGTCGGTGGCCATCCTCGTACGGAGGCCGGCCCGCGACACCCCCGGCAGCGACGAGCCGAAGCCGCCGGAGAGCACCACATGGCTGACGGTCCTCGGCATGTTCGCGGTGGCGCTCTACAGCGGTTACTTCGCCGCTGCCTCGGGGGTGGTGATGCTCGCCCTGCTGCTGGCCACCACGTCCGAGAGCCTGCTCCGCAGCAACGCCCTGAAGAACGTCCTGGTCGGTGTGGCGGACCTGGTCGCGGCGGCCGGCTTCGTCCTGTTCGGCACCGTGTCGTGGTTCGACGCGCTGCCGCTGGCGCTGGGCCTGCTGCTGGGCTCCTGGCTGGGCCCACCGCTCGCGCGCAGTCTTCCCACCGCACTGCTGCGGGTGGGCATCGCCCTGGCCGGGCTGGGGCTCGCCGTCAAACTGGCGGTGGAAGCGTACTGACGCCGTACGGCCTGTGGAGGGGCACGGGTCCTTACGGCCCGCAGGGGACACCGGCCGGTTCGACGCCGTACGGCCCGAAGCGGACACCGGTCCCTACCTGACCGCATCCCAAATTCGCACAAAGAACCGAACCACCGGCATCTTCCTCCTCCCCGAAAACTCCCAGGCAGCAGCGGCCGCGCGGGCCCTCCGGGCGGCCCGGAGCCGGTGCGTGCCCTCGCGCACCGGCGCCCGGCCGACGAGAATGTGCCCTTGAGCGCACCGCCCGCACCCGATTAGGTGGAGGGCGGCAATTCCGCCGTCGGACGGCAGCCGCCGTCCCGGCCCGAAGGAGTTGGAGCCCATGCCTGCACGTCCGGCGGTCACGGAGGCGGAGCTGGAGGCCCACCTGCGGGGCATCTGCTTCAAGACCGGACCACCTCGCCACATAGGCGTCGAGATCGAATGGCTCGTGCACGACGCCCGCAACCCCCGATGTCCCGTCGACCCCGTACGACACCGCGAAGCGGCCGCCGCACTGCGCGCCCTCCCCCTGCGGTCGGCCCTCACCTTCGAACCCGGCGGCCAGCTGGAGCTCAGCTCGCTGCCCGCCACCTCCCTCACCGCCTGTATCGAGGCCGTCTCGGCCGACCTGGCACTGGTGCGTCCCGCCATGCGGGAGCTGGGCCTCGGCATGGCCGGTCACGGCCACAACCCCTGGCACCCCCCGCACCGGGTCCTCACCGATCCCCGGTACACCACCATGGAGGCGTACTTCGACCGCTGGGGCGCGGCCGGCCGGTCCATGATGTGCGGCACCGCCTCCGTACAGGTCTGCGTGGACGCCGGCCACGAGGAGCCGGGTCCGCTGGGTCTCGGCCGCCGCTGGAGACTGGCGCACCTGCTGGGCGCGGTGCTGGTCGCCGCGTTCGCCAACTCGCCGGTCAGCGAGGGCTGCCCGACCGGCTACCGCTCCACCCGCCAGCTGGTGTGGTCGCAGATGGACCCGGCCCGCACCCTCGCCCCGCCGGACGGTCCCGATCCGCGCACCGCCTGGGCCGGGTACGTCCTGGACGCGCCCGTGATGTGCGTACGCAGCGACGACGGCCCGTGGGACGCGCCCGAGGGGCTGACGTTCCGCGACTGGGTCCGTACGGGCGCGCCACGCCCGCCCACCGCGGAGGACCTCGACTACCACGTCACCACGCTCTTCCCGCCCGTACGGCCGCGCGGGCACCTCGAACTGCGCATGATCGACGCGCAGCCGGGGGACGGCGGCTGGATCGTGCCGCTGGCCGTCACGGCCGCGCTGTTCGACGACCCCGAGGCCGCCGAGAGCGCGTACCGCGTGGTCAAGCCGCTCGCGGAGACGGCCGGCACGCGTCCCGCGCCGCGCAACCCGCTGTGGCGGCACGCCACCCGTGGCGCGCTGACCGATCCCGAGCTGCACGCCGCCGCGCTGGCCTGCTTCACCATCGCGCAGGAGGCGCTGCCCCGGCTGGGCGCCTCGGCGGAGGTGACCGGCGCGGTCGCCCGGTTCACCGAGCGGTACGTGGCACGCGGGCGCTGCCCGGCGGACGACCTGCTGGAGGGGGCGTACGCGGACGACGAGCCAGCGCCCGCCGCGCCGCCGCCCCGGCCGGCCGTGCCCGCGCCGCCCACCGGGTTACCGGCGGCAACGGACGCCGCGTACGAGGACGAGCTCACCCCTGGGAAGGACAGCCTGTGACCCACGATCCCGAATCGCTCCGGGAACGCGCGGCGCGCGCGCTGCTCGCCGCGCGCGACCGCACCCGCCTGCTGACCACCTGCGTCGACGACCACGACCTCACCGCGCAGCACTCCCCCTTGATGTCCCCGCTGGTGTGGGACCTCGCGCACATCGGCAACCAGGAAGAGCAGTGGCTGCTGCGCGCGGTCGGCAAGCGGGACGCGCTGCGCCCGGACATCGACTCCGTCTACGACGCCTTCGAGCACCCGCGCGCCGAGCGCCCGTCCCTGCCGCTGCTGCCGCCCGCCGAGGCGCACGGCTACGTCACGGACGTCCGCAGCCGGGTGCTGGACGTACTGGAGAGCAGCCCGCTGCGCGGCGAGCCGCTGCTCGACTCCGGCTTCGCGTTCGGCATGATCGCGCAGCACGAGCAGCAGCACGACGAGACCATGCTCATCACGCACCAGCTGCGCCGCGGCCCGGCCGCACTCACGGCCCCCGAGCCGCCGGTGACCTCCGACGGCATCCTGCCCACCGAAGTCCTCGTCCCCGGCGGGCCGTTCACGATGGGCACCTCCACCGAGCCGTGGGCCCTGGACAACGAACGCCCCGCACACCGCCGCCTCCTGCCGTCCTTCCTCATCGACACCACACCGGTGAGCAACGGCGCGTACCAGGACTTCATCGAGGACGGCGGGTACGACGACGAACGCTGGTGGTCCCCCGAGGGCTGGGACCACATACGCGAACACCGGCTGCGCGCCCCGCTGTTCTGGCGCCGGGAGGGCGGGCAGTGGCTGCGGCGGCGCTTCGGCGTCACCGAGCCGGTGCCGCCGCAGGAGCCGGTGCTGCACGTCAGCTGGTACGAGGCCGACGCGTACGCGCGGTGGGCGGGACGGCGGCTGCCCACGGAGGAGGAGTGGGAGAAGGCGGCCCGGCACGACCCGGCCAGCGGCCGGTCCCGGCGCTACCCGTGGGGCGACGAGGACCCCGGCTCCACACACGCCAACCTGGGCCAGCGGCATCTGCGCCCCGCTCCCGTCGGCAGCTACCCGGACGGCCAGTCACCGCTCGGCGTACGCCAACTGATCGGCGACGTATGGGAATGGACGGCGAGCGACTTCCTCCCCTACCCCGGCTTCGCCGCCTTCCCCTACCGCGAGTACTCGGAGGTGTTCTTCGGCGGGCCGTACAAGGTGCTGCGCGGCGGTTCGTTCGCCGTGGACCCGGTCGCCTGCCGGGGCACCTTCCGCAACTGGGACCTGCCGGTACGGCGCCAGATCTTCTCCGGCTTCCGCACCGCGCGGGACGCCGGGACGGCGGGCGCATGAGGGCCCCGGCGCCGGCATCGGCACCGACCCCGGCGTCGGCACCGCCGGAGGACACGCCTGCGGCTCCACACGGCCCCGGGAGGCGAGGCTGATGTGCCGTCATCTCGCCTATCTAGGGCCGGAAGTACCGATCGGCGACCTCATCACCAGGCCCTCCCACGGCCTGTACCGCCAGTCCTGGCAGCCCCGGCACCAGGTCCACGGCACGGTCAACGCGGACGGCTTCGGCATCGGCTGGTACGCGCCCGGCGACCCGGTTCCCGCCCGCTACCGCAGGGCCGGGCCCATCTGGGCCGACACCGGCGTCCTGGACCTGTGCCGGGTGGTGCGCACCACCGCGCTGCTCGCCGCCGTACGGGACGCCACCTTCGCCGGCGCGGACGCCGAGGCGGCCGCCGCGCCGTTCGCCGACGGGCCGTGGCTGTTCAGCCACAACGGTGCGGTGCCCGGCTGGCCCGGCTCCCTGGCCGACCTGGCCGCCGACCTGCCGCCGCACCGGCTGCTGTCCCTCCAGGCCCGCTGCGACTCGGCCTTCCTGTGGGCACTGGTGCACCACCGCCTCAGCGCCGGCATGGACCCCGCCGAGGCGCTGGCCGACACCGTCGCCGCGGTGTCCGCCGCCGCTCCCGGCGCCCGGCTGAACCTGCTCCTGACCGACGGCGCCACCATCGCCGCGACCACCTGGGGCGACTCCCTCTTCTACCTCGCCGAACCCGGCCGCAGCACCACCGTCGCCTCCGAGCCGTACGACGCCTCCCCCCACTGGACCGAGGTCCCGCCGTACACGCTGCTCGCGGCCACGCCCACCGACGTCCTTCTCACCCCGCTCAAGGAGCCCGCCGCGTGAGTCCCCTCACCGTCACCCGCACCCTGCCCGCCGACGCCACCACCGCCGCGCTCCGCGCCGACGTCGCGCACGGACTGACCCGCACCCCCAAACAGCTCCCGCCCAAGTGGTTCTACGACGCCCGCGGCAGCGAACTCTTCGACGAGATCACCACACTGCCGGACTACTACCCGACCCGCGCCGAACGCGAAATCCTCATCACCCGGTCGTCCGAAATCGCCGCCGCCACCGGCGCCCGCACCCTGGTAGAACTCGGCTCCGGCTCCTCCGACAAAACCCGCCACCTCATAGCGGCCCTGACCGCCCTGCACACCTACGTCCCGGTCGACGTAAGCGAAACCGCCCTGACCTCCGCCGCCGAAACCCTCCTCGCCCTGCACCCTTCCCTGACGGTCCACGCTTTGGTAGCCGACTTCCAACAGGGCTTCGCCCTCCCCGGCACCCCCGGCCCCCGCCTCCTGGCCTTCCTGGGCGGCACCATAGGCAACCTCCTCCCCGAAGAACGAGCCACCTTCCTCCGCTCCGCCCACGACCTCCTCTCCCCCGGCGACGCCCTCCTCCTGGGCACCGACCTGGTCAAGGACGAGGCCACCCTCGTAGCCGCCTACGACGACCCGACCGGCGTCACCGCCGAGTTCAACAAGAACGTCCTCAACGTCATCAATCGGGAACTGGAAGCCGACTTCGATCCGGCGGATTTCCAGCATGTGGCGCTGTGGAACGCGGAGCGGGAGTGGATCGAGATGCGGCTGCGGGCGACGAAGGAATTGACCGTGAAGGTTCCGGCGCTGGATTTGGCGGTGCCGTTTGGGGAGGGTGAGGAGATCAGGACGGAGATTTCGGCTAAGTTCCGGGAGGAGGGGGTGCGGGAGGAGTTGGGGGGTGCTGGGTTTGAGATGAGGCGGTGGTGGACTGACGGGGAGGGGAGGTTCGGGGTTTCGTTGGCTGTGCGGGGGTGAGTGAAGCGGTGCTCAGCAAGCGAGCGGGCGGGCACCGCCCGAAGGAGCCGAAAGCTGCAACCCAACTCGACGAGTGACCACTGTCACGCACCGCTCTGATGCGGTGAGCCCACAGTTCGCTGCGTCTGCCGCCTGCCCGCCGGATTCACCCTGTCGAGCTACCACGAAGGTGAATCCGGTGGGCCTTTCATCCTCGGTCTACTCGTCAGTGGACTGCGCTTGATCCGGCACTCCCGACTTCGACACCTCAACCAGCTCGGCGCCACCTGCCAGCGCGCTACGCGCGGCATCGGGGCGGGGCGTGACGAGCCCCGATGCCGCGCCATCGGATTGTGCCGTGCCAAGCACCTCCCTAGCGTCGGTGAGCACGGCGACCGCGTCATTGACGAGAGCTTCGTGGCGGGCCTCTTGCTGGTGGCGGGCACCGTGGACAGCGGCGAAGTCGTCGTGCTGGTCGCCGCGCGTCGTACCGGTCTGCCCGCAGCCCTCGCGTTCGCAGGTCCAGCGGGACCAGCGGGACCAGCGCCCCGCCCTACCACCGTGTAGTCCCTGCTGTAGGTCACGCACGGCTCCTCTGATGGTTTTGAAGGGCCAGTACATCAGCGGCGCGGTGACCGTACGGCGGGTTCGCCGAGATCGGCCCGCTTTCGGGCCCTGAAGGCGGGGCGGCGGCCAGACGTCGGTGCCCCGCCCCTGCCCGCCGATTACAGCGCACGGCAGCGACGCCCCGGCACCGGTTCCGCTAGGGGCGCCCCCTGCAGCGCCAAGGAGGGCTAGGACGCGCTGATCATCGTGAACCGGTCGGGCCCCCGCATCGGTGGTCAGTAGCGACGCCCACCTGGCCGGAACGAGGCGACGTTCGGGAAGAACCCGGCGTACCACGGCGGCACGGTCTGCGGCTGGCTCGCCAACATCGCCGTCCGCACGGTGCCGCCGAGTTCGGTCCGTGCGGCGTCAGGGCGTCGACCTTGTCGTCATTAAGGAACTCCTCGGCAACGCCCTCGATGCAACCAACGACGACCCTGGCGCCCCCACCCCGCCACAGCCGTCGTCCGCTGACGTTGCCGTAAGCGTTGCCGAAACGACGCAGAAGCCCCATCGAAATCTCTTTCGGTGGGGCTTCTGCGTGAATATTTAACCTTGCATGCTTTGAAAGCAGGCGGCTCGGCACGCAGCCCTATCGAACGCCTAACTCTATTCCGGCTCTATAACCACTGTTGCCCCACAGAATGCCCTCTGCGGGGCAACAGTGTAAGTTCCATATACCGGGATCTTCAGGCCTGCGCCGCTTGCCATTGAACACAGGCCGGACGCCGCCCTCCCGAAGACAGAAACTCTTTTACGCCTCGCCGAACAAGATCAATAGGGATCTCTGAATTGGCGGGAAACTCCGTCATGTGTCCCTGAATGTAATACACAGGGCCAGACCGACCGGGTGATCCCAACGTCACTACATTTCCATCAGAATCCAAGTACGCGATGACACCCACCTGGAGGTCCCTGTCGACCCCAACCAGCAGTTCGTGATCGGGGAATCCAGAGGGCATGGACTCTCGTTCCAGGGAATGGATCTGAGCCATGTTCTCATGAACAGGACCAGTCAGGAGCGAGTCGATCAACGCATCGACCTCCTCAGCCGTATGGAGAAGTGCCGGCTTCTCGCCGTGATCCAATCGATACCGCGCTTCAGCGCGAGCCTGCATGATTAACGCCTCCCATATCTCCGACTGTTCCAGGCGCCACCCGGCTCCTGCCAATGCAGTGTAAGCGATCGATCGCTGCCCAGTAGGGCGTCCAACACCTGATCGCATCCCAATCTCACCGTACACGGACCGGTCGGAAAATTGATCACCAGATTTGCATCCGTGATACCGTCTCGCGCCATGATGGCAGCGAATTTTTGCTCGACATCACTGGCCCGCCAAGAGGTGGACGATCCAGGCAAGATGCCTCGTTGGCGAAGCGTGTCGTTGACCCAACCGATCAAAGCGGCGTCTTCTTTTGTATTGCCGCTGACCAGATCGTATGAAGCACCGTCCCCGGCAACAGCACGACCGGAAGTCGGGCCCCCTTCTCGGTAAGCCGGAAGCCTCGCGGCCTCCGTGTCGCGATTGAAGTTGCAGTTGTGAACAAGTACGGAAGTCGCGCCCGCCAGCACATAGTACGTGTGGATGCCCGCCACAGTGAGGTTGTAGACCCGACGAACCTCGGTCCAGGCGCGGGTGCCGACGACCTTGCGCAGGTCACCGTTGACGGTGCGGAGACGGTCGCCCGCCTTGAGGTTCTTGGCGTCCACCCACTGGCTACGGTTCGCAGACCAGAAGGGGTGGCCGTCGGTGGCCTTGAGTGTTCCGGTGGCGTTTCCAACTGCGCCATCGGTGTCGATGGTGACCTCTACCAGGTGCTTCTGTCCCTCGCCGACGATGACGTCGGTGACAGCGCGCGCCTCTGTCCGGCCGGTTGTCGGATCGGTAGCGAGAACCTGCTGACCGACTCGCATGTCTCGGATGGCCTTACGTGAACCGTCGGCCATCACCACCGGAGTTTCCGGCGTGAAGCTGTTCTTCTTGGCGCAGGGAGTCCGCCGGAACTTCTCGATGATCTCCTTGCTCTTGCGGATCAGCTTCTTCGCCTTGTCGGACTCCTCAATGAACTTGCCGATGTTCGTGACAGTCCGATAGATGGCCTTACCGATCGCTGGGGCTTCCTTGATGGCCTGGAAAGCCCTGCCCCAGGGAAGCGCCCCGATGAGCGTCCAAATGCAAGCCTCGATGTCTCCCTTGGTGAAGCACGCTTTGACGTCATCAAGGCCGAGGAGCTTCTCCAAGATTTCGGCGCCGTGTTCCTTGAGGAAACCGAGGAACCCCGCGTCGTCGAGGTCGAGAGCTGCCTTGTACTCTTCGGGCGTTATGCCGGCTGCCTTGAGAGCTGCTTCCTCGCCCGCATTCAGCTGCCCGTATTCGCCCTTGCTGCCTGCATCATTGAGCGACTCCTCACGCCTCTTCCGCTCCTGCTCCCGCTCGTAAGCCTCCGCCTTCACGGCGGATTCCTTCGCCTCTTGGGCGTACTCGTTGGCCTTCTTCGCGAAGCCTTCCGCCGACTTGGCGTGTTCTTCGGCGGAGTCGGCGAGCTTGCTGGCGGCTGCGGCGTCGCTCTCGGCCTGCTTGGCGGCGCCCTGGGCGACCGAGGCGTCATGTTCGGCCTGGGTCGCGGCGGCGGCAGCGGCGTTGGCGTGCTGCGTGGCCTCGGCTGCGGCGCCGCGGGCGCGGGATGCCTCGGCCTCGGCTGCGGTGGCCGCTTCGCGGGCCGCCTTGGCGTCGGCGTAGGCCTGGTTGGCAGCCTGGCGGGCGGCCTTGGCGTCGGCCTGGGCCTGGGCGTCGGCCTTGTTGGCGCTGGCCGCGGCGGCCCTCGCCTTGGCGCCGTCGTCGGCCGCCTGGGCGGCGGACTTCATGGCGTTGGCGGACGAACGCGCCGCGTTTGCCGCGGAGGTCGCAGCATCGGCGGCGGCCTTGAAGGCCGGTGCCACTTCGGCGTTGGCCCGCTTGGCGGCGTCCTCGGCGGCCTTGGCGGCCTTGAGCGCCTCGGCGGCCTTGGCCTCGGCCGATTCGACCTGCTCCTTGCCGGTCTCCAGGGCGGCCGTGGCCACCTGCGCGGCGAAGTCCGCGTCGACGTCCGAGCCGGAGAAGGGCGCGGTCATCTCGATGGCGGTGTTGGCCGGGTCGGCGATGCCGGCGGCAGTGCTGCGGGCGGCAGTGGATGCCTGTACGGCGGTCGTGGCCTGAAGCCTGGCCATCGCGGCCTCGCGGACCGCGCCTTCGGCCTCCTCCTTGGTGCGGTTCGCTGCGTTGAGGGCGTTTTTGGCCTCCCGCATGGCCAGATCGGCCAGGCGGGCGGACTCGTGGGCGGCGATGCCCGCGCGGGCCTCCTGGGCGGTGGCCTCGGCAGCCTGGGCGTTGGCGCGCTGCGCCGCGGCGTGCGTGGCGGCGGCCTCAGACTCGGCCTTGTTCGCCGCGGCGTTCGCCGCAGCGGCAGCAGCCTCGGCCTTGTTCGCGGCGGCATTGGCCGCTGCAGCGTGCGCGGTGGCCTCGGCCGCCGCGGCACGTGCCCGGGCGGCGTGCCCGGCGGCTTCGGTCGCCGCGGCGCGGGAGCGCACGGCCGCGCCACTGGCGCCGTCGGCGGCGCTGCGCGCCTGGGTGGCGGCCACGCCCGCGGCGTCGGCGTCCTGACGGGCGGACTTCGCCGCGGTCCGGGCCTCAGCGAAGTCGAGGGAGCCGCGCCCCGAGGCGGCCACCGCCTCCATGGCTTGGGCCTTGGCCTCCTGCGCCCGGTGGTTCTGCTCGGCCTGGTGCGCCTTGTCCCGGGCCTCGTGGGCCCGCTGTTCCTCGCCCCGTGCCTTCTCGTCCGCCTTGGCGGCGATGCCTTCCTGTTCGGCGGCGCTCGCGCGCGCCGAGGCGGCGGTGGCGGCGGACTCCTGTGCCTTGGCCCGCAGCGACGCGGCGGTACGGGCCTCGGCTTCCGCGCGGGCCCGTGCCGCCTTGGCGGCGTCCCGCTCGCTCTCGGCGCGGGCACGTGCCTCGGCGGCCAGCTTGCGCTCGCGCTCGGCGATCTGCCGCTGCTCGGCAGCGATCTTCGCCTGCCGCTCGGCTTCGAGGCGGGCCGCTCGGGTCTTCTTGGCGTGCTCCCACGCCTCCGCCTCGGCCTTCTCCGCCTCGATACGGGCCGTCCTGGCCCGGGCGGCGGCGTCGGCCGCGATCTTGGCCTGCTTCTCGGCGGCCGCGGCCATCGTGGCCGCCGCCTTGGCGTGCTGCTCGGCGTTGGCGCGCCACTGCTTGGCCTGCTGCTCGTGCGCCTCGGCCGCGTTCTTGGAGTTGAGCGCCGCGGCGTCGGCGGCCGTGGCGTCCACGGCGTGCTGGGCGGTCTCGCTCGCCTTGACCGCCGCGTCGGCGGCCGCCGCGATGCCGGAGGCGACCTCGGACCACTCGGTGCCGTGGGTCAGCCCGGTCTCCACCAGGATGTCGGCCTGGATTTTGGCCTGGGCGGCCGCGACCTGGGCGGCCTTGGTCGCCTGGGTCGCGTACTTCACCTGGCGGGCCACCTCGGCCTTGACCTCGTCGTACGAGGACAGTCGCTTGCCGGCCCGGTCGGCCGAAAGCATCCGGTCGGCCTGACGTGCGGCCGTGGCGGCCGACGTCATGGCGTTGGAGGCGTCCTTGAGGGCCTTGACGGCTTCCCCGTGGTGGCCGATCAGCTTGGTACGGGCCTCGGCCGCGCGCTTGGTCTTGAGAGCCAGCTCAGCCAGCTTGTCGGCGGCCTCCTGGGCCTCCTTCAGCGCCTTCTCCTGAGCCGCCTGGTCGTCGGCGTCCTTCTGTGCGGCGACCAGGTATCCCTTTTCCAGGAACTCCGTGATGGCCGCATCGTCGCCGGTGGCAAGCGCGGCCTTGGCCGCCGCCTGCACATAAGGGCCGCCGACCGTGGCGAGCATCTCCACACGCTTGCGGAGTTCTGCCGCGTGCTCCTTGGCGGTCTTCTCGTCCTTCGCGTCCTCGTCCCGCGCGATCTGCGCACCGTAGGCCAGGAAGGCCGCGCGGTCCTTGGCCGTGGCCTTGGGGCCCAGAACACGCTCGACCTCGGCGTTGAAGTGCGGCCCACCGGTGCCGCGCATCGCCTCGATCTTCTTGCGGTTCTCGGCGTCGTGGTCTTCCTTCTTCTCCTTGGCGCGCTTGCGGGCCTCGGCCTCGCCGTGCTCCAGGAACTCCCGGATCGCGTTCGGGTCGTTGCTCTCCAGGGCCTTCTTGGCGGCTTCCCTCACCTCCTCTTCGGGGTCGCCGTCCGCATAGTCCTCGACCAGTTGCCGGTCGCGCTCCGCGCTGAGCCGTTCCAGCGTGGACTTGGCGGGCGCCTGTGTCGTGGCGGCGGGCTTCGGCAGTGACGCGACCGCTGCGTCGAGCGTCGACATCGCCTGGGCGAACGCTGACTTCTCAGCGGGCTTGGCGGGCGCGGCGGCGACGGCTTCGGTCGCCGTCGTACCCAGCACCGCCATGGCGACCACCGCGGCGACGGCCTTGCTCATGGTTCCGGTCACGCCCATGCGTGGTTTTCCGGCTCTGGGCCGGAATCTGGCTATCAAGGGAAGAACCCCCTCAGTCAACGGATACAGAAATGGACCCTGCCCTGCCCGTACACACGAAGCGTTCGAGCAGGGCAGGGCATGGGTGGGAAAGACGGGAAGTGCGGTACTGGAGACGAGGCAGGGGTCAGCCCTTGACCCGGGTCTCGCCTTCCATGGCCCGGTCGAACATGTTTTGCCAGAAGGTGGCCGATTCGACGGCGCCCGCCAGTTCCTTGGCCCACGCGTCGCCGGTGGCCGTGGCCGGGTCCGCGATGTTCTTCCAGAGGTCGTCGGCAGAGGTCTTGGCCTTCTCGGCGATGGCCCGCCAGTTCTTCGACTGGGTCTCGGCGGCGGCCTGCTCGGCCAGCCACGCCTTGCGTGCGGCGTCGGCGTGCCCGGCCACCGCCTCCCAGGCCCGCTCCGCGTTCGCCCTGGCCTGCGCCGCGTCGGCAGCACCCTTGACGGCCTCCTCGGCCGCCACCGCCACCTTGATCAGACGGGTCAGCTTGTCATGGCGGAGCGTTTCCTCGTCCGCGATCCGGGACCGGTGGCTCTCCAGATCCAGCGTGGCGCCGGACGCCCAGCCGTACCCGTAGAACTCCGCGATGTCGTCGTCCGTGGCACCGGGCCGCAGCACCCACTGCGCCGCCGTCCGTACCTGCTCGCCCGGATCCTCCTCGGCGAGTTGTCTCACGTATTCACGAGCGGCGGCAGCGACCTTCTGCTTGTGCTGCGTACTGGCATCACGCTTGGCACGGTCACGCTTCTGGGCCTCGGCGTATCCCGTGCGGACGAATTCCGCTTGCTCGTCGAAGCTGCCCTTCAGCGCTTCCTCGGCGGCGGCCCGCACCTCGGGGGAGTAACTCGCGGGGTGCGTACGGATGACCCGTTCGATGTAGGCCTTGTTACGAGCCCTGACACTACGAGCCCGGGTGCGGGCGAAAGCATAGCCGCCATCGGGAGCCAGCCACTTCTCGATCGCCTGCGGGTCATCGCTCCGCAGGGCATTCCAGGCCGACATGCGGACCTCCGCGTACGGGTTGGTCATCGCATAGCCCAGCACTTCCTTGCGGGCCCGCTCGGCTGCCTCGGCGGCCATGAGCGCGGCCGCGTCGGAGTCCTGAGCAAAGGTCACGCCATGAGCAGCCGGGACGCCCCCCGGAGCGTCGGCCCAGGCCGGCGCCGTGCCCGCGACAGCGCTCGCACCGGCCAGTACGCCGCACGTCAACGCCTGGGCGATCCACCACTGACGTCTCACTCAAGTCCCCTCGGAGAAAAATTCGGCGAGCAGCACGCACATCCCGTGCTGCGACCGGTTACGTGGAAGAACGTGAGGACAATGCCGCCACCGGCGGACCGGTGCGGCACCGTCTCTTCACGGCAGGTGTCCGCCGTGCCCGAACGGCACGGCCGGGCTGGCTACTTGACCGACAGGATGCGCCACTGCTGAGCGATGCCCTGGTTGCACTTCCACTGCCAGACCGCGGCACCTTCGGTGTCCTGGGCGTGGCCGATGTCCAGACACTGGTCGCCGGTGTGCGTGGGGCGGATCTCGTAGAGCTTGTTGATCGGGTCCAGGAGACCGAACGTCCAGCGCTGATGCTTTTCGCCCGAGCAGGGCCACTGCCAGACCTCGGCACCGGACTGGGGCTGCGACCTGCGCACTTCCAGGCACCGTCCGCTGACCATGTTCCGCAGCTCGAAGGTGGACTCCGCGGCGGGTACGACGCGCCACTTCTGGGCGTCGGTGCCGTTGCAGGTGAGCTGCTGCACCTTCGTCTGGTCTCCCGCCGTGTAGGGGGAGGTGTCCAGGCACTTGCCGGTGGCGGCGAGCTGGAACTGGACGGTTTCCGCGGCCGGGGCGGGCGTGGTGCCTGCCGCGTGAGCGGTGGTCGTGCCGCCGGCCAGCGCGGCGACCATGCCGGCAGTGGCCAGCGTGGCTCGGGTGATCCGTGCCATCGTGTGGTTCTCTCTTCTTCTCACAGTGTTGTCGTCAAGGAGTACGCGGTCGGCAGGCGACGCGTCAGCCAGCCACCGGCAGGATCCGCCAGCGCTGGTTGTCGCCGCCGTTGCAGGTGAACTGGGTGACGTTGGCACCGTCCGCCGTCTGGCTGTCGTAGACGTCCAGACACTGGTTCGGCGCGTGCTCGGGGCGCAGTTCGAACAGCTCCTTGGCGACCTCGACCAGGCGGAACCGCCAGCGCTGGTGGTCGCCCTCGCCGCACCACCACTGCCAGACGTTGTCGCCCGCCTTGGTGCCGCCGCCGCGCACTTCGAGGCACTTGCCGCTGTGCTTCGCCCGTATTTCGAAGGTTCCGTCACCGGCGGGGGCGAGCTCGAAGACCTGGTTGTCAAGGCCGTCGACGCAGGTCGACTGCGCGGCGTTGGCGCCGTTGTTGAAGCTGCCGTTGGTGGTGGTGAGGCACTTACCGCTGTGCGCTGCCTGGAGCTTCGCCAGAGCCGGTGCGGAGGCGACCGGGGCGGCGTGGGCAGTGGCCGTACCACCGACGAGCGCGGTGAGACCGGCGGCGGTGGCCAGCGCGGCTCGGATGGACCGAGACATCGTGAATTCCGTTCTTGTTCTCAAGGTAGTGACGTCGGTGACGTCTAGTGGTTCAGGCGGGCCGGTCAGCCAGCGAGCGGGGTGGACAGGTTCCACGTGGCGTCCTGCTCGAAGTCCTTGGCCGCCTCGAAGCCATGCTTGCCGCCCTTGACGGCCGCATAGAGGTCACCCTTGTACTGCCGCAGATAGGCGTCCTTGTTGGACATGGACGTGAAGGACTTGCCGGCACCGGTGAGGCCCTTGTGCACGCACCAGGTGGCGTCCTTCTTGGCCTCTGCGCTGCCGTCGTCCGGGGCGATCCGTACGCGGGAGTCCTTCAGCGTCAGGTAGAAGCCGGGCTTGCGTGCGGACTCGAAGGAGAAGCAGCCGGGCTCGATGTCGGTGGCCAGCGCGTCCTGGACGATCCAGGTGGCGTCCTCGCGGTCGGACTCCTTGCCCTTGACGCCGACCGGCGTCAGGAAGGTGTTGCCGCCGTCGACGCTGGACTGGCGGATGAACCAGCCGCTCAGCCTGGAGGCCTGGAGGGACTGTCGCAGAGCACGGAACTGGCCCTCCCGGAAGAACAGGGAGACGTCCTCGGGGGTGCCCTGGAGCGCCTTCTCCGCCGCGGCGACCAGGTTGGGGCGCACCCCGGTCTTGGCCGCCCGGGCCTGGATGGCGAGGACCTTCCGGCGGGTCTCGTCGGCCTGCTTCTTTGCGTCGATCTCGGCGTCGCGCTTGAAGGCGTGGTCGGCGCCGGTGTGGATGAACGTCCGCCAGTCCGCCGCGCTGGAGCTGTTCAGCGCCTTCTGGGCCGCGGCGAACAGCTCGGTGCCCTGGGCCTCGGCCGGAGTCCGGTTGATCAGCTCGCGGATGAAGTTGTCGTCGCTGAGGTTCAGCATGGCCTCGGAAGGCACGATGCCGAACAGCGCGCCGGCGCTCCGGCGGGCGTCCAGCTCCTGCTGGCGCTGGGCCTTCTCGCGGTCCTTCTGCTCCAGCTCCCTGCGCTCGTTCGCCGTGTCGCGGTCGTGGGCTTCACGAGCGCCGTTGGTGATGAACTCGCGCCAGACGGCCGGGTCCTTTTCTCCCAGAGCCTGGTCAGCGGCCTTCCTGACCTCCGGCGTGGTGGCTTGGTGCTTGATGACCGCGCGGATGAAGTTCTCGTCACTGAGCCCCAGAAGTTCGGGGCTGGTGGGGATGCCGATCGCGATCAGCGCCTGCGCCTTGAGGGTGCGCGCCTTGCGGTCCTCGGCCGCCTCCTCCTGCTGCCGCTTCGCATCGATGTCGAACGCCTCGCGGACGCCGTCGGTGATGAAGCGGACGTGATCGTCGGCGGAGGCGCTGGCGAAGGCCTCCTCGGCGGCCAGGCGTATCGCTTCCCACTTGCCGCCGGCGTCCTTGGCCTTCGACCACAGCACGAGGATGAAGTCGCGGTCGCTCATGGCGTACTGCTCGGGGGCCGGCTCGAATCCGAGCTTCGAGGCCGCGGCGATGCGCTGCTCCGGGGTGGTGCGGGTGACATCGGCCACCGCTCCCGCGGCGCCCGAGGGAGCCGCGAAGGCACCGGCCGGAGCGGCGATGCCGGTGACGGCCGCCAGCGCCGTGGCGGTCACGATCCCGCGCGTGATGAGCTGCCGTGCGCGGGCGGAACCGGGACGCACGGGACGTGTGCTGTTGTTATGCATTTTTGTTCTCAGGAACCCCTCTAGCCCCCCGTACGGGCGACCTGGACATGTACAGAACGAACGCCAGCGAAGTCTTTAATCTGGGCTTATGGAGAGTCAAAGCAGACTTACCGAAGTTGTCCCCATTGGCCAGATCCAGGCGTCCTAGTACGTTTTCAGGTCAACCAATCCGGGAAGTCTCAGCACCCGCCGCAGCCCCCCGCTCCGTCCTTTGGGGCCGTGCCGGGCCTTCAGGAGCGCTGCGCGGCCTTCTCCGCCTCGTCGAGAAAGTCGAGCACCATCCGGCTCGCCACTTCGCGGAACTCCTCGAAGTAGGCGTGCCGGGCGCCGGGCAGCAGGGACATACGGGCGTCGGGGATGCGGTCGGCGAGCAGTGGGGCGTTGGCGGTGGGGTTGAGGAGGTCGTCGGTGCCGTGGAGGACCAGGGTGCGGGCGCGGATGCCGGGCAGGGCTTTCCAGGCGTCGTGGTCACGGCTGGCGGCCAGGTGCCGGCGCCGGGCGTGGGGCGGCATGGTGGGGTCCCCCAAGGTCTGGTGGGGGCCGGGGTGGGTGGCGAGCCAGGCGGGGGTGTACATGAGTTCGGCGAGGGCTCGTCGGGCGGCGGCCGGGTCCGTGGTGGCCAGCGAGCGGCGTACGGTGTTGCTCGGCTCGACGCCGTACCGGCCGCCGGGGGACGTGCAGCCCAGGATCAGAGCCCGGACCCGGTCCGGGTGGTGGGCGGCCAGTGTCTGGGCGACCCGGCCGCCCATGGAGGTGCCGTAGACATCCGCGCGGTCGATCCTCAGGGCGTCGAGGACCGCGATCACGTCGTGGGCGAACAGACCGGTGCTGTACGGGGCGTCCGGCGCGTCGCTGTCGCCGGTGCCCCGGTAGTCGAGGGTCAGGGTGCTGCGGGTGGTGTGGAAGTCCTCCCGTACGCCGTCCCACCAGTGGTGGCTGTTGGCCTGGCCGGAGAGCAGGACCAGTACGGGCCCTTCGCCGCGGAGTTGGCAGGCGATCCGGGTTCCGCCCGGGGTCGTGACGAGCGGCACAGGGGGCTCCCAATATCTCGGTGTAAATCGTCAGCGGTCGGCGACCAGCAGTGTCTGCAGGATGCGGCCGCAGTCCCCGGCCCCGTCGGAGAGCTGACCGGCAGCCAGTCCCGACCCGCCGGGACTGGCTGCCGTCGCCGAGCGGATGCAGAACCATTCACCGACCGGCTCACGGTGCAGTGCCAGCGTGATGTCGGTGTTGATGACGAACTGGCGGACGTGGTCGAGTTCGAAGGCGACCGCCCAGTTGCTGTCGGCCAGGGTGAGTGCGCGGGTCAGGGGTGTGTCGGGTTCGCCGGCCACCAGGGGGATGCGCTGGCGACCCCAGGCTGTTCCCGGGCCGGGGGTGTCGAAGTTCTTCCCGGGCTCGAAGCGCCATTCCATGGCGGCGATGTAGCCGTCCAGGTGGGCAGCGGCCATGGTCTGCGGTGTCTGCGGTCCGGGCAGGGGCGGCGGTTCGGTCTCCGGGCGCAGGCGCGGGGTGTCGGCCGGGGCGGCGGCCACCCGCCACGCCCGTGCGAGCATCACCGTCTCGCCGCCCGAGGTCAGCTCGCCCTCGACCAGCTCCGTACGCCCGCCGGCACGGACGGTGCGCACCTGGACGTGCAGGTCGGCGACGGGCACCGGGCGCGGCAGGTCCACGGTGACGCGCGCGACACGGAACCCTTCCCGGGCCTCGTGCCGCTCCAGCGCCCTGCCCAGCAGGGCCGAGGGCGGACCGGCGTGCTGGGTCTTGGGGCTCCACGGGCCCGCGGTGGCGGAACTGCTCTCGTAGCGGCCTTCACCGAGGCTCCGGTAGAACGCCTGGTCTCCCGCTTCCGGCTCGGCCGGCAAAGGATCAGTCATGAAGACTGCCTACTCCACGTCGGCCGTTCCGGGCAATGGATGTTCAGAAGTCGCAAGCCCACGCCGTCCGGGCGGGGTTCGTGCGGTAGCCGGGTCACCTCACCCGCACCGGCAACCGCCTCAACCCGTTCTGGAAGTTGGACACCAACCGCACCGGCTCCCCCGCCAGCTCCAGCCCCGGCAGCCGCTCCAGCACATGCCGCAGTACCGCTCGCATCTGGAGGCGGGCGAGGTGGCTGCCCAGGCAGAAGTGGGGGCCGAAGCCGAAGCTGAGGTGGTCGTTGGGGGTGCGGGTGATGTCGAAGTGGTCGGGGGTGGGGAAGACGGTTTCGTCGCGGTTGGCGGAGGCGTGGTAGACGACGACCTTGTCGCCGCGGCGGATGTGCCGGCCGCCGAGTTCGGTGTCGCGGGTGGCGGTGCGGCGGAAGTCGATCACCGGGGGCCAGTAGCGCAGCATTTCCTCCACCGCGCTGTCGGTCAGCTCCGGTTCCCGGCGGAGGCGGGCGAACTGGTCCGGGTGCCGGAGGAGGGTGAGCAGGCCGCCCGGGATGCCGTTGCGCAGCGTTTCGTTGCCGGCCACGGCGAAGAGGAAGAACGTGTTCTCGAACTCGGCGCGGGTCAGGCCGCCTTCCCGTAGGTGGGCCATCACGGTGCCGGGGCGCGGGTGCTCGGCCAGGGCGTGGGCGTACGCGAACATGTCGGCCAGCGCGCGGCGCGAGCGCGGGTTGACCGGACGTCCGTCCGGGCGGAGCGCCGGAGCGGCCCGGTGGCGCAGGGCGGCCCGGCCCATCGGGCTGAGGCGGGCGGGGTCGGCGGTGCTGGAGGTGGCGTACGCGTCGTCCTGGTAGCCGATGACGCGGTTCGACCAGTCGAAGAGCAGCTGCCGGTCCTCCTCCGGGACGCCCATGACGTGCGCCAGCGTCCACACCGGCAGGTCGGCGGCCACGGTCACGAAGTCCGCCTCGCCCGCCCGTGCCACCTCCGCCACCAGCTCCCGCGCCCGCGCGTCGATGACGTCCGCCAGTTCCCGTACCGCGCGCGGGGTGAAGGCCGCGGCGACGACGCGCCGGATGCGCGCGTGGTCCGGCGGGTCCTGGTTGAGCATCATCGCCCGGACGAACGCGAGGTCCTCCTCGGTGTCGGGGTCGCGGATCTGGGTCGCGCCCAGGTACGAGGAGTAGATCTCGGGCGTACGCAGGACGTGTTTGACGTCGGCGTGCCGCAGCACGGCCCAGTAGCCGGTCCCGGCGGGCCAGCCGTCGACCGCCGGTTCCTCGATCCAGCACACCGGCCGGGTCGCGCGCAGTTCCCGGAAGAGCTCGTACGGGACCGCGGTGGCGTACGTGCGGGGTGCGAACACGTCGGCTGCTCTCACGCAGGCGACCGTACGGTATTCCATCCGTTCGGGGGAATCGGGCCCGCCCGGCGGCTGATGGCGGTCCGGCCTGCGCAGCATGACGACGTGAAGGGATCGCAACGTTTCCGCAGCGTCCAACCTGCGCTTTTGATACCGCTCTTGGTGGCGCTCGCCGTGCTGTCGGCGCCCGCGGTGGCCCACGCCCGGCCGTCTGCCGCCCCGGCCCGGCCCGCCGACGCCTGCGCGAGCGCCGGGGTGGACGCGCCGGTGCAGCCGCCGACCGGCCGGCCGAGGCCGCCGGGCTGGGGCCGGGGCTGGTGTGGGGACTGGGACTGGTGTTGGGACTGGGACTGGGGGCCGGGCTGGGATTGGGAGTGGCAGTGCCCGACCCCGACCCCTACTCCGACGCCCTCACCGACCAGGCCGCCCAAGCCCACCCCCACACCCACCCCGTCCCCCACTCCTACGT
>NZ_LGCW01000048.1:0-18470 GCF_001279365.1 Streptomyces sp. NRRL F-5755
GGGCAGGGAGGCGCGGGGGCAGACTCGGTCCCCGCATTGCCGGGGGACGAACCTGCGCCTCCGGCCGGCTGCGGCGGTTGTGCCGGGTTCCCGGCGGGAATTCCGCCTGTGCTGTTGGGGTCCGTCATGGAATGTTCCTCCCGTTGCGCGGCTTTCGGTGCCAGTGATAACTGCTGGTCAACCTAACCGACGCAGGGGGTGCGGAGCTGGTTCTGGGGTCGCGGACGTCCCGTATCTCATTCACGCCTGCGGGCTCCGAGTCCCGCATCCCTCCGCCCGAGCGATTCGACCCCCGTACGCCGTACGCCCTCCTCAGGCCCACCCCCCAAATCATCGGCCTCGACAAGACTGCCGAGCCCCCGTACGCGGAAGGACGTCCGAGGCTGCTCCTCTCCGAGTGATTCGACCGCCGCGCACCACTCGTCCAGGTCGGAGTTCTTGGTCAGTTCGTCGGAGCGGGCCCTGGCGCGGGCGGAGGCGCGTTCCCAGTTGGTGGGGTCGCGTAGGGACATCAGGGCGTGGGTCCAGGCGTTGAGGTCGTCGCGGTAGGCGAAGATGCCGGCTTCGCCGAGGGATTCGACCAGGCCGGGGGTGGGGTGGGCGATCACCGGGATGCCGGAGGCGAAGGCTTCGACCGCTACGCGGCCCCAGGACTCGTAGAGGCTGGGCATGAGCATGACGCGGGAGCGGCCGTAGACGCGGGTGCGCATCTCCTTGCCGGTGACGCTGTCGAGGACCTCGCAGTTGGGGAGGCGGGGCGGGGGCATCACCTGTTGGCCGTAGGCGCCGCGGACGCCGAGGAAGTGCCACTCGGGGGTCCAGGCGGCGAGCTGCCAGAAGAGTTCGCCGCCCTTGTCGGGGTTGAGGTTGACCAGGGTCGCGCAGTCGCCCGGCTCGGTGCGGTACTCCTCGGCGAGCACGGGCGGGCGGACGACGAGGGACCGCCGGGGCAGGAACTCGGCCGGGTAGCGGGCGTAGTGGATCTCGCCGTCGCGGCGGATCCACTCACTGTTGTAGACGACGAGGTCGGCGCCTGCCGCGTTGTGGAAGCTGGTGGCGAAGTTGTCGTGACAGATGACAACTACGGGAATCTGTCGGTTCCTGGCGAGGCCGGTGATGAGGGGGACGTTCTCGAAGTGGGACAGGAGGACGTCCGCCCGCTGGGCCTCGGCGGCGAAGTCGGCGCCTTCCTGGAAGGGGACGACGCGTACGCCGTCGATGTCGTAGGTCCTGTCGATGGTGCCGGGGTGGGAGAGCCAGACGGTTATGCGGTGGCCGCGCTCGGCCAGGGGGCGGAGCATCGAGTGGAGCATCCACTCGGAGCCCGCGTTGTGGGCCGGTGGATATCCGTAGACCCTGGCCGTGATCGACATGCGCCGTGACGTACGGGGTGCGGCCGGCCTGAGCGGGCGGGATGCCACCGTGTCCACGTGCGAGGACTCCCTTCGGTCGGGGGTGGTGCGGACGCGCGGTGGGCAGGGGGCTGCGGGCCTGCCCACCGCGCGGGAGGGCGCGGAGCTGCGGCGCCGTACGGCCTCGCGGGAGCGCGTGGGGGGCGACCGCCGTCCGGCGCCCCCCTCAGACCTCCGTAACCCGGATCAGCGACGAAGCCGATGTGTGGTCGCCCACCTGGAAGCCCAGGTTCGTGTCGCCCAGCGGGGCCGCGGTGGATGCTGTCACCTCGACCAGGGCGCTGGACTTTGAACCCTTGCCGGCCAGGGCCAGATCGACGTTGTCGAAGGTGAGCGTCTGGCCGTCCGGCGACAGGGTTCCCCTGTAGGAGCCGACTTCCTTCCACTCGGAATTCTGTACGACCCCTACGATCAGCCGGTCGCCGAGCCGCAGGCCCTTGCCCTGGGGGAGGGTGACGCGGACGCGCTGCGCGGGTACGGCGCCGTCCTCGACGGCCTGGAGTTCCACGCCCGGGTAGCGGTGTTCGCCGCCGCGTACCAGCGTCACCGGTCCGCCCGGCGACACCGCGAACTGGCCCTGGCGGCGGCCCGCCGTGTAGCGGTAGTAGACGCTGCCGAGCTGGAACGCGTCCTCGGTCTTGGCCGGGTCCCAGCTGAGGTAGCTGGGCGAGCCGTCCGGGTTGGCGGCCTGCGGCCAGACCAGGAACCGGTAGTAGCCGGGTTTGTCGCCCAGTTGCCGCAGGTCGATCGCGGGCAGCGTCACCTTGCGGCCCGTACCGGCGTCGCGGTGGCCCTCCGCCTTCTGGAGCTGCGGGGTCGGGGTGAAGTGGGACGGTGTGCCGTCCTCGTGGACGAGCTGGTAGTACACGTGGTCGCTGTTGTTGCCCGGTACGTCCTGCTCGCCCTGGCGCAGATTGACCAGGTCGATGATGAACTTGTCGCCGGGGATACGGCCGTTGTCCGATACGTAGCCGAATCCGGCCTGGCTGTTGGGAGTACCGCCCCAGTTGTTGTCGTACGGCAGCCGGACGAACGGCCGTCCCACCTTTTCCGGGTCGGTTCGCGCCCAGGCGCCGGCCAGCACTTCGATCTCCGGGTTCGCGGTGCGTACGTCGCCGTTGTCGAGCGTGACGTCGACCCGGATCTGGTACCGGCGGCTGTAGGCCGGGCGCGGGTCGGCGTCGACGTTGAGGTCGCCGCGCAGGGTGAACGTGAGCAGGTCCGAGTCGGCGAGGAAGGTCAGGTCGATGACCTCGAACTCCTGGTCGATGCCGCTGCGGCCGCGCTTGACCTCGGTGGCGTTCATGCCCGCCTGGCCGTTGCCGGTGTAGGAGTAGCGCACCGTACTGATCTTCACGCCCATCGGGACGCGGATCCGCCCGTCATAGCGGAACTCGCTGTCCCAGACGGCGAAGCGGTTCGCATGGCTGAGGGTGCGGATGCCGGTCCATTCCGGGTCCGTGCTGTCGGCCGGGGCGGCTGTCGCGGGAGTGGTCATGGTCGGCTCCTTGGCGGTTGGTGGTGGCGGTTGGTGGCTTGTGGCATCCGTTCTCGATGGGTGGTGATCGCCGCGGGTACAGGGGCGGCTGCCGGTACGGGTCGTGGCGGCCTGCGCGGGGCCCCGGCTCTGGTGGGTGTCCGGCCCGGTATGTGACGCGGTCCCCGCCGTGTGTCCGGCGCGATACGGGACTACGTATGTGACCGCGGGCAAGTGATGATGCGGTGCGCCGCGTCGAACAAGGCTGACCCGGGGCGGGGAGCGCGTGAAAGGGGCTGACGTGTGGGCCCGTGGTTCCCTGCCACGGGTACGGAGCCGTACCGCCGCGCATCAGATGACGAAACGCGTCACACACGTACCGTGCGAGCACCGCGTTACCGCCCCGCCCGCCCCACGGCTCTCTCTCGCCCCCGGCGTATCCCGTGTACCGGCCCCGAGCCGGCCCCGACCCGGCACACAATGACCGGGACCCGTTCCGGCGGATCCAGCCAGCGCGGGGACGTTTCCGCAGACAGGGGCACCCGTGAAGGCGCCGCCTCCCGGCGCCCCGCGCGGACCGCCGCGGTGGCTCTCGCGCCGTCCGTACGCCCGTGGGGGCCAGGGTGATACGAGGGGGAGCGGCGCCGGAACCGGACAGGTGCCCACGTGCCTCACGACTCGGATGTTCGACCCCGTTCTCGGGGCGAACCACTCGGTCGGCAGCTCAGCGCGGCCGTGACCGGATGCCGATTCGAACGTGCCGCCGGCCGGTTGCCTCGATGTGGTGGCGTGGTGAGCGGCCCTGGCGTGAGCCCGCCCCTTCTCCGTACGCGACCGGGAACGGAGCGGGTGCCGCCCCGCCCGTCCTGCCCATTCCGCCCGCCCCGTATACCCGCCGCGCTTACGCCGCGCCCTCTCCCGCCCCCGCCCGGCAGAGCAGCGCCGCCCGCAGGTCGAGGCGGTGGGACAGGCGGGTGAGGTCGCGGCCGGTGAGGTGTTCTATGCGGTGGATGCGGTAGCGGACGGTGTTGACGTGGAGGTGGAGGGCGGCGGCGGTGCGGGACCAGGAGGCGTCGTGGTGGAGGAACGTTTCCAGGGTGTGCAGCAGGGTGCCGGTCCGGTCGTGTTCGGGGAGGAGGGGGCGCAGGGTGCGGGCGCTGAAGACGGCGCGTACGTCGGCGGGGACGGCGGCGAGCAGCCGTTCGAGGGTGGCGGGGGCGGAGCCCTCCCCGGGTATCGGCGGGGTGGTGTGCGGCATGGGACGTGCTCCTCGTACCGTTCCGGGCGCCGGGCCCGGGGCTTGGCCATGCGCACTCGCCAGGTGAGAGCGCGGAATCGCATCGTAAATGCCAGGGGAATGGGTGGGGTAGTCGCGCTGATGCCAGGAGGGGCGGGCCTACGGGGGGATGACTTTCCGTGCGTTGCGGCGGCTGTGCGGAGGGCGTGCTTGTTTCACTCGGTGCATGGACCTGAATACGGTGCGGGAGGTCCGGGACGCCCGGGAACGGCCGGAATGGCGGCCGGGGGACGCCTGGCTCGGCGGCGGTACGTACCTCTTCTCCGAGCCGCAGCCCGGGGTGCGGCGGCTGCTGGATCTGGGCCGGACGGGCTGGGAGCCGCTGCGGTGGCGGCCGGACGGTGCGCTGGAGATCGCGGCGACGTGCACCATCGCGGAGGTGTCCCGCTTCGGCCGGGGCCTCGCCCGGCCGGCGGGGCCGCTCTTCGAGCAGTGCTGCCGCGCCTTCCTGGCCTCGTTCAAGATCTGGAACACGGCCACCGTCGGGGGGAACGTGTGCCTCGCGCTGCCTGCCGCACCGATGGTCTCGCTCGCGGCGGCGCTGGACGGCAATTGCCTGCTGCTGGCCCGGGACGGGACCGCCCGGCGGCTGCCGGTTATTGACCTTGTCATCGGGGCCGGGCGCAACGCCCTGGCCGAAGGCGAGTTGTTGCGCTCGGTCACGCTGCCGGCCCGCGCGCTGGACCGCCGTACGGCATTCCGGCAGACATCGCTGCACAGGCTCGGGCGCTCGGCCGCGCTGCTGATCGGGACGCGCGATCCGCTGGACGGCGCGTTCACCCTGACGATCACCGCCGCCACCGTACGGCCGGTCCGGCTGCGCTTCCCGGCCCTCCCGGACGCCGGTGCCCTGCGGGCGGCGATCGGGCGGGCGGTGCCGGACGGCGGCTGGTTCGACGACGTCCACGGGCTGCCGGAGTGGCGGCGGCACATGACGTATCGGATGGGGGAGGAGATCAGGAAGGAGATCCGGGAGGAGCTGGCGGCGCCGGCGGGTGGGAGCGCGATGGTCCCGCAGGCGAAGCTCGGTCCGTCACCGTCCCGACCCGCGCGCCCGCGCCCCACACCCTTCCGCACCGCAGCCAACGACGCCCCCTTCCGCACCGAAGTCAATGGCACCTCCGCCCCTTTCCGTACCGAAGTCAACGGGGCCCCCACCCCCACCCCACCCCGCCCCGGCCAATGCCTGCGCACCTACCTGCGCGAGCGCGGCTGGTTCGGCGTCAAGAAGGGCTGTGACGCGGGGGACTGTGGGGCGTGCACGGTTCATGTGGACGGGGAGCCGGTGCACAGCTGCGTGTATCCGGCTCTGCGGGCCGACGGGCGGAAGGTCACCACGGTGGAAGGGCTGGCCGATCCGGTGAGCGGTCAACTGCACGCCATGCAGCGGCGGTTCCTGGAAGCGCAGGGCTTTCAGTGCGGCTTCTGTACGGCAGGCTTTTTGATGACCACGGCGGCGCTCGACGCCGATCTGTCAGTCGATCTGCCGCGCGCGTTCAAGGGAAATCTGTGCCGCTGCACCGGCTATCGGGCCATCGAGGATGCCGTACGAGGTGTCCGGCATACGGAGGACGCGGCGGGGGGCGGTGTCGGCCGTAACGTTCCCGCGCCCGGCGCTCCGGACGTGGTCACCGGCAGGGCCCGCTACACCTTCGACATCGACCTCGGTACCGCTGCCCTGCCCGGCCTGCTGCACATGAAGCTGCTGCGTTCGCCGCACGCCCACGCCCGGATCACCGCCATCGACACCCGCGCCGCGCTGCGCGTGCCCGGAGTGCACGCGGTGTTCACCCACCATGACGCGCCCGGCCGCCATTTCTCCACCGCCCAGCACGAGCATCCGGAGGACGACCCGTCCGACACCCGGCTTCTGGACGACAGGGTCCGCCATGTGGGCCAGCGGGTCGCCGCGGTGGTCGCGGACAGCGAGGCGGCGGCCGAGGAGGGCTGCCGCCGGGTGGTGGTGACGTACGAGGTGCTGCCCGCGGTGCTGGACCCGGAGGAGGCCATGCGGCCGGGCGCCCCGGTCGTGCACGACAAGGGGGAGTGGGCCGGGATCGCGCGGCCCGGTGCCAATGTGGCGGGCGAGGTGCACGGGGAGACCGGTGACGTGGCGCGTGGGTTCGCGGAGGCCGATGTGGTGTACGAGGAGACCTTCCGTACGCAACGGGCGCAGCACGCGAGCCTGGAGACGCACGGCGCGCTGGCGTACTTCGAGCCGGGGGAGAGGGCGGCGGGGCCGGAAGGGCGGCTGGTTGTCCGTACCAGTACTCAGGTGCCGTATCTCGTGCGCCGTTCCCTCTGCGCGCTGCTGGACCTGCCGCCCGAGTCGGTGCGCGTCGTCGCGGGGCGGGTCGGCGGTGCCTTCGGCGGCAAGCAGGAGATGCTCGTCGAGGATGTCGTGGCGCTGGCGGCGCTGCGCACCGGGCGGCCGGTGAAGCTGGAGTTCACCCGCGAGGAGGAGTTCACAGGCGCTACCACTCGGCACCCGTTCACCGTACGGGTGAAGGCGGGGGCCCGTCGGGACGGCACACTCACCGCGCTCCAGCTGTACGTGGTGTCCGACACCGGCGCGTACGGCAACCACGCCCGCAGCGTCCTGATGCACGGCTGCGGCGACGCCCTGGCCCTCTACCGCTGCCCCAACAAGAAGGCGGACGGTTTCGCCGCGTACACCCACACCGTCCCGGCCGGTGCCTTCCGCGGCTACGGGCTCGGGCAGGTCGTCTTCGCGCTGGAAAGTGCGCTGGACGAGCTGGCACGGCGGCTGGGCCTCGATCCGCTGGCGGTGCGGGAGCGCAATGTGGTGCGGCCCGGCGACGAGCTGGAGACGGTGGTCGGCGCGGAAAGCGACCTGAGTATCGGGAGTTATGGGCTCGGCGCTTGCCTGGAGGTGCTGCGTGCGGCGTCAGCGTCCAAAGGCGCCGGGGAGTCCGCCGGAGAGCCCGCTGCTCCGGACGGCTGGCTGGTGGGCGAGGGCAGCGCCCTGACGATGATCGCCGCAGGCGGGCCCGGCGGGCATTTCGCCGACGCCCGGATCACGCTGACCGCCGACGGCGCGTACGAACTGGCCGTCGGCACGACCGAATCCGGCAGCGGCGCCACCACCGCGCACCGCCAGTTCGCCGCCGCCGAGCTGGGCATCGGCGAGGAGCGGATCACCGTACGGCAGGCCGACACCGATGCGGTCGGGCACGACACCGGGGTCTTCGGCTCGGCCGGGACCGTGGTGGCGGGCCGGGCCGTGATGCGCGCGGCCCGCTCCCTGGCCGCGCTGATCCGGGAGCGGGCCACCCGAGACGGGCCACTGTCCGGCCGCGACGAGACACCTTTCAGCGGCCGTGACGAAGCCCCCCTCACCGGCCACGGCCCTCTCACCGGCCACGGCCACGCCACCGGCACGCCCCGTACCGTCGCCTTCAACGCGCACTGGTTCCGTGTCGCGGTCGATCCGGGCACCGGCGAGATCCGGGTCCTGCGCAGCGTGCACGCGGCGGACGCGGGCACTGTGATCAATCCCATGCAGTGCCGGGGACAGATCGAGGGCGGGGTGGCCCAGGCCCTGGGATCGGCGCTGTCGGAGGACGTACGGCTGGATGGGCGCGGCCGGGTGCGTACCGCCGCGTTCCGCGAGTACCGGCTGCCCGCCTTCGCCGACGTGCCCCGTACCGAGGTACGGTGCACGCCGACCGCGGACACGATCGGCCCGGCGGGCGCGAAGTCCATGAGCGAGAGCCCCTTCAATCCGGTCGCGCCGGCCTTGGCCAACGCGCTCCGCGACGCCACCGGGGTGCGCTTCACCCGGCTGCCGCTGACCCGGGACCGGGTGTGGCGGACCCTGGCCGGCGAGGCGGCCCGTAGGCCACCGGACGGCCCGGGAAATTCGCATGGATAGGACGGCGTTTGCTGGGCAGGGGTGCGGGACGGTCCGGCGTGCGGAATAGGTGATGCGATGAACCCGTTGCCGCAGCGGGACCGACAGCAGACCGGAACCGGAAGCAGGGAATACGCATGAGCACGGTAGAGCTCACCAAGGACAACTTCGACGAGATCGTCTCCGGAAACGATTTCGTCCTGATCGATTTCTGGGCCGAGTGGTGCGGCCCGTGCAAGCAGTTCGGTCCGGTCTTCGAGCGTTCGTCCGAGAAGAACGACGACCTGGTGTACGCGAAGGTCGACACCGAGGCACAGCCCGAGCTGGCCGCCGCCTTCCAGATCCAGTCGATCCCGACGCTGATGATCGTCCGCGAGAACATCGCGGTGTTCTCGCAGCCGGGCGCGCTGCCGGAGGCCGCCCTGGAGGACGTCATCGGCCAGGCCCGCAACCTGGACATGGACGAGGTGCGCGCCTCCGTGGAGGAGGCCCAGAAGCAGGACGGGCAGGCCGCCGGTGAATGAACTGCTCCTGATCCGCCACGGCGAGACGGAGTGGAGCAGGTCGGGGCAGCACACCAGCTGGACCGACCTGCCGCTCACCGCCCGCGGTGAGGAGCAGGCCCGCTCCCTGCGGCCGGTCCTGGCGGGCCGGAAGATCGGCGCGGTGCTCAGCAGCCCGCTGCGGCGGGCCCGCCACACCGCCGAGCTGGCCGGACTGCCGGCCCCGCGGGTCGACGCCGATCTGAGCGAGTGGGACTACGGCGGGTACGAGGGCATCTCCACCGACGAGATCCACCGCACCCGCCCCGGCTGGTTCCTGTTCACCGACGGCGTGACCGCCGGGCCCCCGGAGCACCCGGGCGAGTCGCCCGAGCAGGTCGGCGCCCGCGCCGACCGGGCGCTGGCCCGTATCGAGGAACTGCTGCGCACGGCCGACGGCGATGTGGTGCTGGTCGGCCACGGGCACTTCCAGCGCGTGCTGACGGCCCGCCGGCTGGGGCTGCCGGCCTCGGCGGGCGCGCTGTTCACCTTCGAGACGGGCACGGTGGGCGTGCTCGGCGAGGAGCACGGGCGGCCCGCGGTGGTGGGCTGGAACACCCGGACGCTGTAGGCGGGGCGGGCGCGCCCGGGGGCGCGTTCTCGTACGTGCGCCCCCAGGGGCGCGCCCGGCGCGCCCGCTCAGGTCGCCATCGGATCGAGGTGCAGGGGCTCCACCTTGCCCTCGATCATGTCGCCCAGCCCCAGCACCGCGCAGGTGTCCGGCCGCTCCGCGATGTGCACCGGCATGGTCGTGGCCTGCCGGATCATCGACTGGAGGCCGGGGATCAGCGCGCTGCCGCCCGCCAGCATGATGCCGCGCTCGCCCAGGTCCGCCACCAGGTCCGGCGGGCAGCGGCGCAGCACCGACCCGATCCCGTCCAGGATGCCGGTCAGCGGCGAGGCGATGGCGCGCCGGACCGGCTCGGTCTCCACCATGACCGAGCGGGCCAGCCCGCTCACCACGTCCCGGCCGTGCACCTCGGTCGGGCCCGCCACCAGATCGCCGTCGCCGGAGAGCATCAGGTGCAGCGGCCGTACGGACTGGCCCGGCAGCATCAGCTTGTGATGCAGCCTCAGGTGCTGCACCACGGCATGGTCGATGGCGTTGCCGCCCACCGGGACGGTCTCCGCCGCGACGATCGAGCCGAGCGAGAGCACCGCGATCTGCGTGGTGCCCGCGCCGCACACCACGATCATGGTGGCTTCCGGCTGCTCCACCGGCAGGTCGCAGCCGACCGCCGCGGCGACCAGGGTGTCCACCATCTCCACCCGGCGGGCGCCGATCCCGTTCAGGGTCTCCACCGCGGCCCGCTGGGCCAGCGGCTCGCTGCCGTACGGCAGGCAGATCGCCGCCCGCATGGTGGGCCTGCGCCGCCACGCCTTGCGCAGCTTGTCGTCCACCAGGTTGCGCAGCAGCCGCTGCGCCATGTCGATGTCCACGACGGTGCCGCCGGAGACCGGGCGCACCACGCGGATATGGTCCGGCGTGCGGCCGTCCATCACCTCCGCGTGGTCCCCGACGGCGATCAGCGCGCCGGTGCGGATGTTGACGGCCGCGACGGTCGGCTGGTTCACCACCACGCCCTGGTTCTTGACGTACATCCGGGTACGGGCTTCGCCCAGGTCGACGGCGACCGAGCAACGGTGCAGCTGGGCCAGGCTGGCGGTCATGGAGGGGGCCTCCCCGAGGAGCGTTCGTCGGTACGGGACGAGCGGCCGTGGGAGGCCACTCGAAAGCCATCGTGTGCCGACGCCCCGTCAGGTGCGCGCTGGGAGGGTCCGGTTGGGGGACGCCCGCGGTCACGGTTCCTGGCCGCGGGGCTCCGGGGTGCCGTACGAGGCGTCCACGAGGCGGGTGCCGAGCTCGCGCAAGTAGGCGATCAGCTCCGGCGGTTCGTGCACCTCGAAGGGGACGCCGAGGAAGCCCAGCCGGTACGCGAGCCAGTCCAGCGCGTCACCGCCCGTCCGCAGCAGGCAGGAGCCCGGGGTGAGCGGTTCCAGGAGGCCGGTGCCGGCGGGCAGGCGGCGCGCGGCGTCCTCCAGGGGCGTGCGCAGGGTGACCAGCGCCCGGTACCGGGCGCGGTGGCTGACGATGGACTCGGCGACGAACGCGGCGGCGTCCGGGGTGGGCGGGCGCCGGTCCGGTACGCAGCGGGCGCCGGTGGCCCGCGGCGCGCCGATCCGGTCGGCCCGGAACGTACGCCAGTCCGCGCGGTCCAGGTCGTACGCGACCAGGTACCACCGGTGATCCGCGCTGACCAGGCGATACGGCTCGGCATGCCGCTTGCTGGGGGCGCCGTCCGCCGCGGCGTACGCGAAGCGGACCCGCTCGCGGCGGCGGCACGCGGTGGCCAGGGCGGTCAGTACGGCGGGGTCGGTGACCGGGGCGTCGCCGCCGCCGGTGAGCAGGCCGTACAGCGGGACGGTGGCCTCCTGGAGGGCGGTCACCCGGTCCCGCAGCCGGGCGGGCAGCACCTGCTCCAGCTTGGCCAGAGCCCGTACGGAGGTCTCCGCCACGTCGGCGAGCGTGCCGCCCGCGGCGGCGTGCAGGCCGACCGCGATGGCGACGGCCTCCTCGTCGTCCAGGAGGAGCGGCGGCATGGCGGTGCCGGAGGCGAGGCGGTAGCCGCCGATGGCGCCGAGGGCCGCGTCCACGGGATAGCCCAGGTCACGCAGCCGTTCGATGTCGCGGCGGACCGTGCGCGGACTGACGCCCAGCAGGTCGGCCAGCTCGGTGCCGGTCCGCTCGCGGCCGGTCTGCAAGAGCGTGAGGAGCTTCAGGAGGCGGGCCGGGGTGTCGCTCATGCCGTCCAGGGTGGCGCAGAAAGCGGCCGGGTTCTGACCTAATTCGTTCCTAGCGTGGACTGTATGGGAGCACAGCACGCCGACCGAAGCACGAGTGCCACCGACATCACTGACACCACCGGGACCGACTGCATCACCATCACCGGAGCCCGCGAGCACAATCTCAAGGACGTGGACATTCAGATCCCCAAGGGGCGGATCACGGTCTTCACCGGGGTGTCCGGTTCGGGGAAGTCCTCGGTGGTCTTCGACACGGTGGCGGTGGAGTCGCAGCGCCAGCTCAACGAGACCTACACCTGGTACGTACGCAACCAGCTGCCCAAACACGAACGGCCCAAGGCCGACACCATCGAGCGACTCGCCCCGGCGATCGTCGTGGACCAGCGGCCCGTCGGGGGCGGCGCCCGCTCCACCGTCGGCACGATGACCGACATCCACGCCGTCCTGCGGGTGCTGTTCTCGCGCTGCGGCACGCCGTCCGCAGGCGAGGCCACCGCGTACTCCTTCAACGACCCCGCCGGAATGTGCCCCGAGTGCGCGGGGCTGGGCCGTACCACCCGTATCGACCTGGACCGTTTCCTGGACACCGGCCGCTCCCTCAACGAGGGCGCGATCCGCTTCCCGCCGCTCGCCGTCGGCACCGCGGGCTGGCAGATCTACGCCACCTCGGGCCTCTTCGACCCGGACAAGCCGCTGGACCGGTACGGGCCCGAGGAGTGGGACCTGCTGCTGTACGGCAAGGGCTTCAAGGTCAAGCGGGGCGAGCGCGCCTACAACAACACGTACGAGGGACTGGTCGAGCACTTCGACCGCCGGTACGTGAAGCGGGGCCTGGCGGCGCTCCCCGAGAAGACGAGGGAGATGGTGCGCGCCTTCGCGAAGGACGGCACCTGCCCGCGGTGCCGGGGCGGCCGGCTGACCGAGGCGGCGCTGAAGTCGCAGGTCGCCGGGCTGACCATTGCCGAGATGACGGCCCTGGAGGTCACCGAGCTGAGCGCGGTCCTCCGGGGCATCGACCCGGCCGACGAGCCGGTGGGCGCGGTCATCGCGGCGCGGGCCGTCACCGCGCTGGACCGGCTGACGGACATCGGCCTCGGCTACCTCAGCCTCGACCGGCCGACCGACACGCTGTCCGGTGGTGAGGGGCAGCGGCTGAAGATGGTGCGCCACCTGGGCAGCAGCCTGACGGGCATGACATACATCTTCGACGAGCCGAGCACCGGGCTGCACCCCAGCGACGTGCGACGGCTCAACGACCTGCTGGTACGGCTGCGCGACAAGGGCAACACCGTGCTCGTCGTCGAACACGACCGGGACGTGATCGCCATCGCCGACCATGTGGTGGACATGGGCCCGGGAGCCGGGACACGGGGCGGCGAGGTGGTCTTCGCCGGGACGGTGCGCGGGCTGGCCGCGGCCGACACACCGACGGGGCGGGGGCTGCGCCGGGTGACGGGCGTGAAGGAGGAGCCCCGTACGCCCGGCGGCTGGCTCACCGTACGGGACGTGACGCTGCACAACCTGAAGGGCGTGGACTTCTCCGTACCCACCGGCGTGCTCACGGTGGTCACGGGCGTGGCGGGCTCCGGCAAGAGCACGCTGGTGTCGGAGGCGTTCGTGGGCGCGCACCCGGAGGCGGTCGTGGTGGACCAGTCGGCGATCGGGGTGTCCGCGCGGTCCACGCCGGCCACGTACCTCGGGGTGATGGACGCGGTACGGACACTGTTCGCGCGGGCGAACGGCGTGCGGGCGGGGCTGTTCAGCTTCAACTCGGCCGGGGCGTGCGGGGCGTGCCGGGGGCGCGGGGAGATCCACACGGACCTGGCGTACCTGGACCCGGTGACCACGACCTGCGAGACGTGCCGGGGGCGGCGCTTCAAGGACGAGGTGCTCGGGCTGACTCTGGGCGGGCGGTCGATAGCGGACGTATTGGAGATGACGGGGGTGGAGGCGAGGGAGTTCTTCGCGGGCGGGGGCGGTGTGGCCGGTGTCGGGCCGATGGCCGGGGCCGACGAAGCGGCCGCAATCGTACGGAAGTTGGAGGCGCTCGTCGAGGTCGGGCTCGGGTACCTGACGCTCGGGCAGTCGGTGTCGTCCCTGTCCGGCGGCGAGCGGCAGCGGCTCAAGCTGGCCACCCGGCTGCACCGTACGGGAAGCCTGTACGTGCTGGACGAGCCGACGACCGGGCTGCACATGGCCGATGTCGACGGGCTGCTGGACCTGCTGGACCGGCTGGTGGACGGCGGCAACACCGTCCTGGTGATCGAGCACGACCTGGATGTGGTGAAGCGGGCGGACTGGGTGGTCGACCTCGGGCCCGGCGGCGGCCGGCGGGGCGGCGAGATTGTGTTCGCCGGGACGCCGCGCGAACTGGTGGCCGCGCGCGGCTCGGCCACCGCCGCGTGCCTGCGTGCCTCACTACGTGGCGCGCTGCTCGATGGTGCGCTGTAGCAGGCCCCACGTGAACTCTGCGACGGTGGCGTGCCGTTCGCCCTGCGCGTCGGGTGCGGTGAAGGCGAGCCGCCAGCGGGTGGGGGCGGTGCCCTCCATGGGGCGGGCCGGAGCGAAGGCGCGGGCCACCTCGTCGACCGTGCAGGACCAGGGGACGAGGTCGTCGGCCGTGCGCAGGACGGGGCCGGGGGCGCCCGGCGCGCGGACGAGCCACGCGTTCCACGCGGTGCCCTGCGGGCCGGTCAGCACCTCGAAGCGCAGGTCGGGCCAGAGCGGTACGGGCCAGGTCAGCGCCTCGCAGGTCAGGTCGCCGATACGGCGGGTGGTGACGGACTCGGGGCGGCCGAGCAGCGAACGGTAACGCCGCACCGCGCCGCGCGAGCGCGGCGAGTGGGCCCACGCCTGCCAGCGGCGGTTGGCCTCGCGCAGGTCCGCGCGCGAGGCGCCGAGCGTACGCAGCGCGTCCTCGACCAGGCCGGGCTGGTGGTCGGCCATCCGGCGCAGCAGGACGAGCTGGAAGGCGAGGGGGCCGTCGGAGGATGCGTCCGGGCTGTTGCCGGGGCCGCCGCCAGATGCGTTGCCGGGGCCGTCGGAAGATCCGTTGTCAGTGGTCGGGTCCATGATGGACATGGTCGCGGGTCCGGCGGAATCGGCGGGCGCGGACGGGGCCTGCCAAGAATCGCGGCGGCTTGTCACGGCTCGTCGGACGGCCGTTCGTCCGGGGGGAGGCGGCGCAGGATGGCTTCGTGTTCGGATTCGGTGACCTGTTCACCGGAGGAGGGGAGGAGCTGGGGGATGGTGTCGATGATCGGGTAACGGCGGCGCAGCCGGGGGTTGTAGAGCACGTCGTCCGGCAGGAGCAGGGATAGCGGCCCCTTGTCGATCGGGCAGACGAGGATCTTCAGCAGCGGGTCGTCGGGTTTCACGGGTCGGCTCCTTGGGAGGGGGCGGAGGGCTCCGGCTCTGGATTCGGTTCCTGTTCCTGTTCCTGCTCCGGGGCCGGTGCCGAGGCGTCGGTGTCCTGGCGGGGCAGGGCGAGCAGGACGAGTACGGCCATCGCGGTGCCGCCCAGGCGCAGCGCCAGGCGCAGGGGGTCGGCGGGCAGCGGCTCGCCGAAGGCGACGGTGCCGCAGGCGGCGGTGAACACACAGGTGACGGTGGTGCACACGGGGACGATCAAGGAGGCACGGCAGCGCTGGAGCGCGGTCTGCGACAGCACCAGGCCGACCGCGCCGGTGAAGAGCAGCAGATACGGATACGGGGAGGTGAACAGGGCACGGACGGCGCCCGCCGGGTCGCGCGCGTCCAGCAGTCCGGAGACGCCCTTGATGGCGAGCGAGCTGACGCCGTAGAGCAGGCCGACGGCCACACCGTAGGGGACGCCCGAGGACGGCTGCCGGTGGCGGCGCTTGGCGCGCCGCTCGGCGGAGCCGTACAGCCACAGCCCGGCGGCCAGCGAGGGCAGGGCGATGGCCAGCAGGGTGCCGGTGGGAGCGGTGCGGGTGACCGTGCTCGCGCCGCTGCCCTGGAGCGATCCGACGACCATGCCCAGCGCGAGCAGGATCGCCAGGATGCCGCGCCGCTCCCGGCCGCTGGTGCGCTCGCCGAGGAAGACGGAGGACAGGAGGAGCAGCAGGACCAGTCCGGAGACGAAGATGCCCTGCGCGGCGGCGATGGGGAGGGTGCGGTAGACCGCGAGCTGGGCGGCGAAGCCGGCGGCGAGGGCCAGCGAGCCGCCGAGCCACAGCGGGCTGCTCAGCAGGTGGCGGACCAGCCGGGCGGGCTGCCGGGTGCTGAGCGCGGGCAGCCCGGACAGGGCGCGCTTCTCCAGCACGAAGCCGGTGCTGTACAGGACGTTGGCGAGCAGCGCGGACGCCACGCCCCACCACAGCATCGCCCTACTCCCTTCTCCGGCGGGCATGGACGAGCAGGATGGAGGCCAGTGACGGCAGGTGGCAGGCGGCGCGGTCCAGGGGCCGCAGCGGACGCGGCACGTCGTGGTACGGCGCGCCCGCGATCCGTACGACCTCGAAGCCGCAGGCCGCCAGGAAGCCGCGCAGCGCGCGGGCGGTGTAGAGCCGCAGATGGCCGACGACCTGGGTGCCGGGCCGGCCGTGGATGCCTCGCATGCTCACCTCCGAGAAGACGGGCTGGACCCCCGCGAGCAGCAGCCCGCGGTTGTACCAGGCGGCGAGATTGGGGGTGGAGAGCATCAGGTGACCTCCGGGACGCAGCACCCGGCGCAGTTCGTCCAGGGCCGCGTCGGGGTCGACGAGATGCTCGATGACCTCGCTGAAGAGCACGGCGTCGGCGGTGCCGTCCGCGAACGGCAGCCCGCCGTCGCCCAGTTCACCGCGTACGACGTACGGGATGCGGGCCGCCGCGCGGCGCAGCGCGTCCTGCGACCAGTCGACGCCGACGATGTGGTGGCCGGGCAGGGCGGCGGCCGCGGTGGCGGCGGCGCTTCCGTCGCCGCAGCCGATATCCAGGACGGTGCCCGGACGCGCGCCGGGGCGTACCGGCCCCAGGGCGCGGGCCAGCATCAGCGCCTGCCGCCGGCTGCGGTCGGCACCGGAAGCGACGGGCACGGCGGGGTTCTCGTAGAACTCCCGCAGTCCGTTCGGGCGAGCCGGTGCGGCACGGTCCTCCGGGGCGATGACCGACCGCCGGGTCATGGCGCACCTCCCACGGCCTCCGCCGACCACGACGTGGCCGCGAGTGACCGGGCGAAGAGGGTGCCGAGGCGGGCGCCGGCTGTGTCGTCGGACTCCCGTAGGCCGCCCGGCGGAGGCTGCGCGGCACGGCTCTCCGGGATCGTGGTCGGCTGCCGGTTCATGGCAGGTCTCCTTGCCGTCGGACGTCTGCTTCGGCTCGCGGCGCGTCCCCTTCGGCCTCCGGTGACCACGACGTGGCCGCAAGCGACCGGGCGAAGAGGGTGCCCAGGCGGGCGCCGGCCGTGTCGTCCAGGAGTGCGTGTGACCAGCGCAGCGCGAGTTGGATGCGGCCGCCGACGGAGACGGTGGTGACGGTCAGGCCGCGTGGTGTCCGGGCCGGGGCCGAGAACCATACGGCGGTGGGGCGTCCCGCGTCGCCGAAGTCGAGGGGGTAGGGGATGCGGCCGATGTTGGAGAGCAGCGTGGTGGAGGCCAACGGGGCGGCGGCCGTACGTAGCGCCCGGGTCAGCGCCCCGCGCAGCCCGACGGGCAGCACGGGAGCGGTCAACAGGGAGGCTCCAAGCCCAAGTTGAGAACCCGGTGCGGACTTCAGGGAGCGGGTACGGACGGCGGTGCGCCGCAGCAGCCGGGCGACCGCTGCCGGGTCGGGCGGCTCGGCCGTGAGCAGTTCGGCGTCCTGCCGTTCCTCCGGCCCGAAGCCGACCGAGACCAGCCGGGTGCCGTTGCCGATGGGCATGTCCGTGCCGCGCGGGCGGTCGTCGACCGGCATCGTGACGACCACGGGGGCGCTCGGCCGCCCGTGGAGGCGGTTCCAGCGGGCCACCATCAAGCAGGTGGCGACGAGGAGTTGATCGTTGACGGTGTAGGCGGCGACGCCGTTGGTGCGGGGCGGGCGGGCCGGGACGGGCAGTTCGGTGATGAGCATGCCGTTGCCGGTGGCGTGCCGGGCACCGCCGCCCCGCCCGCCCGCGCGGGGCCCGCGGTCCCCGGCGATCCGTACGGGCCGGGCCAGCCGGTGCCCGCCGAGCGGCGGCGATGTGTCCCGCGGCCCGTCGGCCGCGGCGGGCCCGGCCGCGCGTACGGGCGGCGGCGCGGGGGAGTTGTCGGCGCCGCCGTAGAGCTGGGCGGCGGTGGCCAGTACCCGCATGCAGGCCGGGCCGTCCAGGGCCGTGTGGTTGATGGTGATGAGCAGAACGGTTCCGCCACCGTCACCGCCCTCCTCCGCCCCCCGCTCGATGACCTCCAGCCGCACCGGCGGCGACGCGTCCAGCGGCGGCAGGTCGGTCAGCGCCCGTCCCCTGGCCAGGTCGAGCGCGTCCGGGCCGGGCGGTGGGAAGACGACCGGGTCCGCGTCCGGGACGCCGGTCAGCTCCCACTCGTACCGCCGCCGCCACCACCGGTGCGGGGCCTGGCGCATCAGGATGCGGGGATGCCGGCACAACGCTTCCCGAAACGCCGCCCGCAGCCGGCCGGGGTCCGGCTTCCCGGGCAGATGCACCTCGATGTGCACGGTTTCCGGTTCGTCGGCCGTGAGGCAGTGCCGGGTGATTTCGTCCACCACCGGGAACGGGATGCGCCGTACGGTCCGGTCCGCCGCCCGGGGTGGCCCGTCCCCGGCCGGTTCCTGCCGTGCGGGCTGGAGTGCGGTCATCGGGTGGGTTCCTCCCCGGTTCGGTCCGAAGGGTCTGGCGGTGCTGATGGGTCTGGCGGGGCTGATGGGGCCAGTGGCATGGCCTCCGGCCGTACGGCGTCCGACGGTGCGGCACCCGGTGGCGCGGCGTCCGGCTGTGCGGCGCTAGGCGGCGCGGCATCCGGCGATGCGGTACCCGATGGCGCGGCATCCGATGGTGCGGCATCCGACGATGCGCCGTCCGCCACCGCGGTACGCCGCCGTCGGCGCGGCAACGGCGGCAGGGTTCTCCGCTTCCGCGTACCCG
>NZ_LGCW01000049.1:0-18141 GCF_001279365.1 Streptomyces sp. NRRL F-5755
TCCCCCGGGGACCCCCCCCCCCCCCCCGCCCCCCCCCACCCCCGCCGCTCTGCGCGCGCACCTCGCCGCCGCGCTTCCCGCGCACATGGTCCCGGCCACGGTGACGCTGCTCGACGAACTGCCGCGCACCGCCAACGACAAGCTGGACCACCGCGCCCTGCCGGACCCCGCGCCGGGCGTCCCCGGCGCCGGGGACGGCGGAACCGACGGCAACATTTCAGGCTCCGACGGTACGGGCACCGCCTCCGGCGACCCGCACACCGACATCATCCGCGGTCTCCTGGCCGACCTCCTCTCGCTGGACACGAGCCCCCCGGCGGACGCCGGGTTCTTCGACCTGGGCGGTCACTCGCTGCTGGCCGCCCGGCTGGCCGCGCGTATGCGGGAGGTGTTCCAGGCGCCCGTGAGCACCGCGGACGTCTTCCGCAATCCCACGGCCGCCGCGCTCGCCGCGCTCGTCCACTCCGCCGCGCCGGCGGACGCCGACGGCGCACCGTCCGCGCCCCTGCCCACGACTGTCGTCCCTCGCACCGGACACCTCCCCCTCTCGCCCGCTCAGCAGCGGCTCTGGTTCCTCCACCGGCTCGAAGGCCCCAGCCCCACCTACAACATCCCGCTCGTGCTGCGCATCGACGGACCCGTCGACCGCGGCGCGCTGCGGCTCGCCCTGGGCGACCTGACGGCTCGCCACGAGACACTGAGAACGGTATATCCGACCACTGACAACGGGGGTGAGGAGCGCCCCTACCAGCGGATTCTCCCCGCGGACCACCCGCTGGCACAGCCGGAGCTGCACCTCGCCGAGCCCGACGCAAAGCCCGACGCAAAGCCCGGCGCAAAGCCCGATGACGAGCCCGACGCAAAGCCCGGCGCAAAGCCCGGTGACGAGCCCGACGCCGGCCTCGCCGCAGCCGTACGCCACTGCTTCGACCTGGCCGCCGAACCCCCGCTGCGCGCCACGCTGTTCAGCCACGGCCCGGGCCGCCACACCCTGCTCCTCCTCCTGCACCACATAGCCGGCGACGGCGCCTCCACCACGCCCCTCGCCCGCGACCTCGCCGCCGCCTACAGCGCCCGGCACGCGGGCCGGGCACCGGAGTTCGCGCCGCTGCCCTTCCAGTACGCCGACCACGCGGCCCACCAGCAGCAGCTCCTCGGCACGCCCGCCGACCCCACCCCGCTCGCCGCCGCCCAGCTCGCGCACTGGAAGCAGGCCCTCGCCGGGCTGCCCGACCAGCTCGACCTGCCCACCGACCGGCCGCGCCCCGCGGTCGCCTCGTACGCCGGCGACACCGTGCCCTTCGCCCTCGACGCGGCGGCGCACGCCGCGCTCCAGCGCCTCGCCCGGTCCACCGGCACCAGCGTCTTCATGACCGTGCAGGCCGGTCTCGCCGCCCTGCTCACCCGGCACGGCTGCGGCACCGACATCCCCCTCGGCACCCCCGTCGCCGGCCGCGCCGACGACAGCACCGCCGCCCTCGTCGGCTTCTTCACCAACACGGTCGTGCTGCGCACCGACACCTCGGGCGACCCCGCCTTCCGTACGCTCCTGGAGCGGGTGCGGTCCGCCACCCTCGCCGCGTACGAGCACGACACGCTGCCCTTCGACCATCTCGTCGAGGAGCTGAACCCGCGCCGCTCGCTCGCCCGGCACCCCCTGTTCCAGGTGATGCTGGCCTGGCAGTCCGTGCCGGACGCCGCGTTCGAGCTGGGCCCGCAGGCCACCGCCCGGATGACCGCGGTGCCCTCCGGTACGGCCAAGTTCGACCTCACCCTGAACGCGGGCGAGCAGCCCGGCGGCGGCATCGGCGGCTTCTTCGAGTTCCGTACCGACCTCTTCGACCGCGCCACCGTGCAGTCCCTCGCCGACCGGCTGACCCGGCTGCTCACCGCCGCCGCGGACACCCCGGACACGCCCCTCGGCCTGCTGCCACTGCTCGGTGACGAGGAGCGAAACCGCGCCCTCGTCGAGTGGAACACGCCCGCCGCGCCTCTCGCCGAACGCCCCGCCACCACCCTCCCCGACGTCTACGAGGCCGCCGCCCGCAGCCACCCCGGCCGCACCGCCGTCAGCTGCGCCGGGCAGTCCCTCACCTACGCGGAACTCTCCGCCCGCGCCCAGCGCCTGGCCCGGCTGCTCGCCGCCCGCGGCATCGGCCCGGGCTCGATCGTCGCGCTGGCGCTGCCGCGCTCCGTCGACCTGGTCACCGGCCTGCTCGCGGTCTCCCTCGCCGGAGCCGCCTACCTGCCGCTCGACCCGGACTACCCGGCCGACCGCCTCGCCTACATGCTGGACGACGCCCGCCCGGCCGCCCTGATCACCGACACCGCGACCGCGCCCCGGCTGCCCGGCCACACGCTGCCGCTGATCACCGTGGACGGCGACGCGGCGGCGCCGTACCCGGAGGGCCCGCTCACCGACGCGGAGCGCACCAGGCCGCTGCGCGTCGACGACGCCGCGTACGTCATCTACACCTCCGGCTCCACCGGCCGCCCCAAGGGCGTCGTCGTCACCCACCACAACGTCACCCGGCTGTTCACCGCCACCGACCACTGGTTCGGCTTCGGCCCCGACGACGTCTGGACGCTCTTCCACTCCTACGCCTTCGACTTCTCCGTGTGGGAACTGTGGGGCGCGCTCCTGTACGGCGGCAAACTCGTCGTCGTACCCCACCTGACCAGCCGCGACCCGCACGCCTTCCGGCAACTGCTGGCCGCCGAACAGGTCACCGTCCTCAACCAGACCCCGTCCGCCTTCTACCAGCTCGCCGCCGCCGACCGGGAGAGCGACGGTGCGGAACTCGCGCTGCGATACGTGGTGTTCGGCGGTGAGGCGCTGGAACTGGGGCGGCTGGACGACTGGTACGCGCGGCACGCCGACGACGCGCCGGTCCTGGTGAACATGTACGGCATCACCGAGACCACCGTGCACGTCTCCTACTTCCCGCTCGACCGCGCCACCGCCGCGGGCGCCACCTCCAGCACCATCGGCGTCAACATCCCCGACCTGCGCGTCTACGTCCTGGACGACCGGCTCCAGCCCGTACCGCCGGGCGTCACCGGCGAGATGTACGTCGCGGGCGAGGGCCTGGCCCGCGGCTACCTGGGCCGCGAGGCCCTGACCGCCACCCGCTTCGTCGCCGACCCGTACGCCCACCTCTTCGGCGAGCGCGGCAGCCGCATGTACCGTTCCGGCGACCTCGCCCGGCGCCGTACCGACGGCGCCCTGGAGTACTTCGGGCGCGCCGACCAGCAGGTCAAGCTGCGCGGCTTCCGCATCGAGCTGGGCGAGATCGAGGCGGTGCTCGCCGCGCACCCCGCCGTCGCCGACACGGCCGTCGTCGTACGGGAGGACACCCCCGGCGACAAGCGGCTCGTCGGCTACGCGGTACCGGCCGCCGGGCAGGAACCCGACCCGGCGGCCCTGCGCGACCACGCCGCCGCCGAACTCCCCGCCCACATGGTCCCGTCCGCCGTCGTCCTGCTCGACCGGCTGCCGCTGACCAACAACGGCAAGCTCGACCGTAAGGCGCTGCCCGCCCCTGATCGCCCGGCCGCCACCGGGCGCCCGCCCCGCACCCCGCGCGAGGAACAGCTCTGCTCGGTCTTCGCCGAGGTGCTGGGCCTGGACCGGGTCGGCGTCGAGGACAACTTCTTCGACCTCGGCGGGCACTCGCTGCTCGCGGTGCGGCTCGCCGACCGGGTCAAGGCCGTGCTCGGTACGGAGGTGTCGATCGGTACGGTCTTCCAGTCGCCGACCGTCGCGGCCCTCGACGCGGCCCTGGACGCCGTACGCCATGACGACCCGCTCGACGTGCTGCTGCCGCTGCGTCCCGTCGGCCAAAGCGTGGAGGGCGGTCGCGCCCCCGTCCACTGCGTCCACCCGGCCGGCGGCCTGAGCTGGTGCTACGCCGGACTCATCCGCCACCTGCCGCCCGACGTGCCGATCTACGGCCTCCAGGCCCAGGGCGTGGGCACCGCCACCGCGGACCGACCGCTGCCCGCCACCCTGGAGGAGCTGGCCGCCCACTACGCCGCGCGCGTCCGCGAGGTGCAGCCCGAAGGCCCGTACCGGCTGCTCGGCTGGTCCACCGGCGGCATCATCGCGCACGCCATGGCCACCCACCTCCAGGACGAGGGCCACGAGGTCGAACTCCTCGCCATCCTCGACGCCTACCCGGCCGAGGGCTTCCGCGACCTGCCCGTACCCGACGAGGCCGAAGCGCTCGAATCGCTGCTCACCATGGGCGGTTACGGGCCCGACAGTCTGGAGGGCAAGCCGCTGACCACCGCCAACGTGGTGGACGTGCTGCAACGCGAGGGCAGTCCGCTGTCCGCGCTGTCCACGGACACGATCAAGGCGCTCGGAGACATCTACCTCAACACCAACCACCTCGTACGCGCCTACGACCACCGCGTCTTCCGCGGCGACGTGCTCTTCTTCCGGGCCACCGTCGACACCATCGACGACACCCTCACCCCCGGGACGTGGACCCCGTACGTCACCGGCCGCATCGACAACACCAACATCGCCTGCTCGCACAAGGACATGACCCTGCCCGAGCCGATCGCGCACATCGCGCGCGTGGTCGCCGACCGCCTCACCGAGCTGGAGGGGTGACCCGGTGACCACCGCACCGACCAGGACCCGGCCGTCCCGGCTGTCCCCGAAGACCGCCGTCGTCCTCGTCTACACGGCCGCCATGTGCATGAACGGCCTCGACTCGACCATCGTCAACCCGGCCCTCTACACCATCGCGGGCGACTTCGGCCGCCCGGTCTCCGCGGCCAACACCGTCGAGACCGCCTTCCTCGTGGCTCTCGCGCTGGCCCTGCCGGTGGCCGGCTGGCTCGGCGACCGCTACGGCACCAAGCGGGTCTTCCTCGGCGCGCTCGCCGTCTTCACCACCGCCTCGGCCGCCTGCGGCCTGGCCCCCGGACTGCCCGCGCTGGTCGTGGCGCGGGCGGTGCAGGGCCTGGCGGGCGGGCTGCTCACCCCGGTCGGCATGACCCTGCTGTTCCGCGCGTTCCCGCCGCACGAACGGGCCAAGCTGTCCAAGGTCCTGATCGTGCCGACCGCCCTGATGCCGGCCCTCGGGCCGCCGCTGGGCGGCTTCCTGACCCAGCACCTGTCCTGGCACTGGCTGTTCTTCGTGAACGTGCCGATCGGTGCCGCCGCGGTCCTGCTGGGCGTCATCGGGCTGCGCGAGCATGTCGAGGGCGTGCCGGGGCCGTTCGACCGGGCGGGGTTCTGGCTCGCCACCCCGGGGCTCGGACTGCTCACGTACGCGCTCGGGTTCGGCCCCTCGCAGGGCTGGACGCAGCCCGCCGTCGCGGTCAGCGCCGTCCTCGGCGTGCTGCTGCTGGCCGCCGCCGTCGTCCACCAGCTCCGTACGCCGGAACCCCTGCTGAAGCTGCGGCTGCTGGCCGGACGGGCGTACGGTACGGCCTCCACGCTCGCCGTGCTCACCGCCGCCGGCCTGATGGGCGTCCTGTTCGTCTTCCCGCTCCTCTACCAGGCCGCGCTGGGCGCTTCTGCCCTCGACGCGGGCCTGAGCGTCTTCCCGGAGGCGGTCGGCCTGATGCTCGCCTCCCAGGTCGTCGACCGGCTGCTGCCGCGCATCGGACCGCGGCGGCTCGCGGTACCCGCCCTGCTGCTCGCCGCCGCGGTCTTCGCGGCCCTCGCCGTACCGGGCGCGGCGGGCAACGCCTGGCTCGTACGGGGCCTGATGTTCGCCATCGGCCTGGTGCTCGGCACGGCGGTGCTCACCGTCCAGCTCGCCGGGTTCGAGGACATCGCCCCGCCCGACATGGGCCGGGCGATGGGCCTCTTCCAGATCCTGCGCACGCTCGGCGGCGCGCTGGGCATCGCCGTCTGCGCCGGGGTGATCGGCGGCCACGGCACGGGCGCCGCCGGGCCCGGCCCGTACCGGGCCGCGGTGTGGGTGACGGCCGCACTGGTCGCCGTCGGCGCGCTGGCCGCCCTGCGGCTGCCGAAGGCCCCGCCGCAGCCGCCGCCGTTCGAGGACGGGGAAGCGGGGGAGGGGGCGAAGGCCCCGGCCGCGGGCTGACCCCGCCGCCGGAGAGACGACGGCGCCCCCGACCCGCACTCGGGTCCGGGGCGCCGTTCTGCGCTTCGGGGTTCAGCTGCCGGACAGCAGCGCCCCCAGCCCCGTAGCCAGCCCCCCACGCCAGCACGCGTAATCATGGCCGCCGTTGAACTCCTCGTACGCCACGTCGTAACCGCGCGCCCGCAGCACATTGCGCAGGCGGCGGTTCTCCGCGAGCAGCATCCACTCCTGGAGGCCGACCTCCAGGCGCAGGCGGACCGGGCGGCGTTCGGCCGTGGCGTACTGGCGGGTCAGCCACTCGGCGCCGCGTTCCGCATCGTCCGGCCACCAGAAGGAGCCGGACTGCGAGAGCGCCAGCCCGAACCGGTCAGGCCGCCGGAAGGCCGCGTACGCCGCGGTCAGGCCGCCCGCGCTCTGCCCCGCGACGACGGTACGTTCCGGGCGCAGCCCCGCCCCGTACGCGTCGGCCGCCCACGGAAGCAGCGTGTCCGCCAGCCAGTCGACGAACGCCCCGTTGCAGCTGAGGTCCTCCATCCGCCGCCCCATCGTGTCCACGAGCAGCGCGACGGTCGGCGGCACGGCGGAATCGGCGTGCAGGTTGTCCAGCAGGTCGCCCGCGCCCAGGACCGGGCCCCACATCTCGCCGTCCAGCAGCACCGCGACCGCGTACGGGCCGCCGTCGGCGCGGTGGCCGGGCGGCAGGTGGACGGTGACGTGCCGGCCGTCCACCTCGGCGCGTACGGACGTGCCGCGCGCCGCGCCGGTCCGGCGCCCGGTGCACGGCTGCGCGGGCGCGCCCGGCAGCTCCATGACCGAGGCGGGATTGCGGCCGTCCCGCGACGGCAGGACGGGCGTGGTGTTCAGCGGGTCGGGTACGGCACTGTCCAGCACCTTCAGCCACGCCTGCCGGTCCGTGCGCAGGATCTCCTCACGCGGGCCGGTGCCGGGGTGGAACTGGTACGAGGCACGGTGGTCGGACCGCAGCCGGTGGCTGATGGCCCAGACCGAGGTGCCCTCGATACGGGCCATCAGGTGCGGCGTCAGGTCGCCCGCGTGCCGGTCCCGGTCGGTGACGGTGTGCAGGAGCGCCAGTACGTCGGTGGCCGGGCGCGCCGGATCGTCCCGCCACACGAACGTGACCAGGACGTGACCCGGCTCGCCGTCCGGGTCCGGCTCCACCAGCGGCGTCCCGGCCGCCTCGGCGCGGCGCCAGAACTCCTCCTCGGCGCCGGGCCGCCCGGCCCGTACGTCCTCGGCGAGGCCGCGCAGCAGCGGACTTCGGACAGCGGTCACTTCCGTACCCCTCTCGTCGGGTGCGTCAGGAGAAGACATCGCGTCAGACACGCGTCGCCGCCGAGCGCCCCAGCAGCACCCACAGCAGGAAGGGCCCGCCGAGCACCGTCGTCACCACGCCCACCGGCACCTCCGTACCGGCGAACGCGATCCGCCCGACCGTGTCGGCCGCCACCACCAGGACCGCGCCCGTCAGCATCGTGCCGACCAGCGGCACCCGCAGCGGCCCCGCCAGCCGCGACGCGATGACCGGCGAGGCCAGCGCCACGAAACCGACCGGACCGCAGATGCCGACGGCCAGACCCGCCAGGGCCACCGCCAGCAGCAGGCACACCGCGCGGGTACGGGCCGGCGCGGCGCCCAGCGACGAGGCCGTGGCGTCGTCGAAGCGCAGCACACCCAGGTGCCGGGCGACCGCGAGGCTCAGCGGCACCAGGACGGCCAGGCCGATCAGGACGGGTACGGCGACGGCGTAGCTGCGCCCGTTGAGGCTGCCCGAGGTCCATACGTACAGCGAACTCGCCGAACTGAGCGAGCGCCGGGACAGCGCGACCTGGGTGACGGCGGACGCCAGCGCGGACATCGCCAGCCCCACCACCAGGACGCGGTAACCGCGCTGCCCGAGGCCGCCGGAGACGAGCGTGACCACGACGACCGCGGCCAGCGCGCCCAGCGGACCGGCCCACCAGGCGCCGAAGGTGCCGGTCGCGCTGAGCGTGACAGACAGCAGGACGGCGGCGGTGGCACCGTCGTTGACGCCGAGGAGTTCGGGGGTGGCCAGGCGGTTGCGGGCCAGCGTCTGGGTCAGGCAGCCGGCCAGGCCCAGCGCGGCGCCCGCGGCCAGCCCGGCCACGATCCGGCCGAGCCGGAACTTCTGCACCAGCAGCACGTCGAACCGGTCGCCCTGACCGAAGATCGCCTGGAAGGTGCGGGTCACGCCCATGTCGCTCTGCCCGGCGTACGCGGACAGCACCACCGCCACCAGAAGCACCACCGCCAGCAGCAGTGCCGCCAGCGTGGCGCGCCGGGCGACGAGGAAGGAGAGCGGACCGCGGCGCAGCACGAACGTGTCGGCGGGGCGCACCCGGCCCGGCTTCGGTGTCCGGCGGGGCAGACGTCCGCGCAGTGTGTGCAGCACGCCCCGCCCCGCCGTGCCGGACGCGCGCTCCTCGGCGGCCGGTTCGGTCATGCCCATCGAGGCGAGCTGCCGCGAGCGGACGATCCCGATGAGGACGGGCGCGCCGATCAGCGCCACGATCACGGAGACGGGCGCCTCGAACGGGCGGGAGACCACCCGGGCCACCACGTCCGCCAGCATCAGGACGGCGGCGCCGATCAGCCCGGCCAGCAGCAGCCGGGCGGCGAGCCGGGTCCCGGCGACGGCCCGCGCCAGGAAGCCGGCGAGCAGTCCGAGGAAGGAGACCGGACCGGCCAGCGCCACCGCCGCCGCGGTCAGCAGCGTCACGCCGACGGCGACGACGGTACGGATGACCGGCGGCCGGTGGCCCAGGCTGCGGGCCAGGTCGTCGCCGAGCGCGAGGGCGGACAGCGGCCGGGCGACCAGCAGCGCCACCAGGAAACCGAGGCCCAGTACGGGCGCGAGCCGCCCGAGTTCGCCGAAGCCCTCGACCCCGGCCAGCGAGCCGAGCACCCAGAACCGGAACCGGTCGTAGGTCTCCGCCGAATTGACCACGATCACACTGGTCAGCCCGCCGAACGTGGCGCCCAGCGCGGACCCGGCCAGCACCAGCCGCATCGGCGACCCGCCGCCCCGTCGGCCCGCGATGAGCAGCACCAGGCCGCTGGCGACCACCGCGCCGGCGAACGCGCACACCAGGTACGCGTAGCCGGAGTCCAGGCCCAGCAGCGCGATGCCCGCGACGACGCCGAGCGAGGCCCCGGCGTTGACGCCGAGCAGGCCGGTCTCGGCGAGCGGGTTGCGGGTGACGGCCTGGAGGAGGCACCCGGCGACGCCGAGCGCGCCGCCGACGAGCAGCGCGGTGAGCGTACGGGGCAGCCGCAGGTCGCCGACGACCAGGGCCAGCCGCGGGTCGCTGCGCGCGCCGCCGCGGTCGAGCAGGTAGTTCAGCACCCCGCTCGCGCCGACCTCGCCGGCGCCGACGCACAGGGACACGGCGGCCAGGGCGAGGACGGCGGCGGCGAAGCCCGCCACGGCGAGCACCACGGTCCGGCGCGCGGTGCCTTCGCTGCGCTCCTTGGGGCTGGCAGCGGGGGCCGCGAGGGCAAAGTCCGGGTCATCCGCGGGTACGAGAGTGCCCTTTTGCGCCACCGCCGCCGGCAACGCGCCGCCCGCGGCGTCGTGTTCGGGGGGCGGTGCGGCTATACCCGTGCGCTGCTTTTGCATAAGGTGAGGCTAGCCTAACCGTTTCTCCAGCGTGCGTGCGGAATGGGGGAGTGGCTGGGCACCTGTCCTATATTAGGTTAGGCTTGCCTAACAAAAGGGGAGGTTGCTCATGCCTGAGCACATACCGGACGGCCGCGCCGAGTTCACCGGGCGCATCGCGCTGGTGACCGGCGCCGGGCAGGGCATCGGTGCCGCGGTCGCCGCGGCGCTGGCGCAGCACGGCGCCCACGTCGTGGCCACCGACCGCACCGCACCCGCGGCCCCGTCGCCCGGAAGCGACACCGCGGGGACCGTCACCGCCGAGGCCATGGACGTCACCGACCGCGCCGCGGTCGACGCCACCGTCCAGCGCGTCGAACGCGACCTCGGCCCGATCGCCGTCCTGGTGAACGTGGCCGGCATCCTGCGCCCCGGCCCCGCCGCCGAACTCTCGGAAACCGACTGGGCCGACACCTTCGCCGTGAACACCACCGGCGTCTTCCACACGGCCTCCGCCGTCGCCCCGCACATGGTCAAACGCGGCTCCGGCAGCATCGTGACCGTCGGCTCCAACGCCGCCGGCGTCCCCCGTACCGGAATGGCCGCCTATGCCGCCTCCAAGGCCGCCGCGGCCATGTACACCAAGTGCCTGGGCCTCGAACTCGCCCGCAGCGGCGTGCGCTGCAACATCGTCGCGCCCGGCTCCACCGACACCGCCATGCAACGCGCGCTGTGGACCGACGACGACGCGCCCCGCCGCGTGATCGCCGGGGACCCGCAGACGTACCGCACCGGCATCCCGCTCGGCCGGATCGCCGACCCGTCCGACATCGCCGACGCGGTCGTCTTCCTCGCCTCCGACCGCGCCCGGCACATCACCATGCAGGAGCTGTACGTCGACGGCGGCGCCACCCTCCGGTGACCCGCGCCGCCCCCGGCGCCACCGCCCGCCGGGAGCGGCCCGCCACCCCGGCAACCGCACCGCGCACCCTCCGCGTCCCCACCCGTACCAGCCACCCCGGAAATCCCCGCGACCTTCCGAGAATTGGAGCTCCCGTGCCGACGGCACCCGAAGTCGCCACGCACGTCCCCCTCGCCGAGCCGGCCCACCCCGCCGTTGATTGGGGCCTCCCCTGCTCGAACGAAGCTGAGAGCTTGGGGAAGGCCACCGCTCTCCTGGACGCCTACACCCCCGGCGCCCGCTTCCTCGGCACGCCCACCCGCACCATCCTCGCGCAGGGCACCCACAGCGACGTCCCGCACGACGAACGCCCCCTGCCGCAGCGGGTCGCCGCCACCCTCGACGCCGCACGGGCCGCCGGCCACGGCGCGCCGCTCGTCGTCGGCGCGGTGCCCTTCGACCAGACCGCGCCCGCGGCGCTCACCGTCCCGGGCAGCGTACGGACCGCGCCGCCGCTCACCGCCGACCCGCTGATCGCGCTGCCCGCCGACCCGCCCGCCGCGGCCGCGTGGGACATCAGACCCGTACCGGAGCCCGAGGTGTACGGCGCCGGCGTGGCCGCCGCGGTGGAACGCATGTGGCGCGGCGAGTTCAGCAAGGTCGTCCTGGCCCGCACCCTCGAACTCACCACCGCCGACCCGCTCGACATCCCCGCGATGCTCCAGCGCCTGGCCCGCCGCGACCCCTCCGGCTACACCTTCGCGCTGCCCACCGCACCCGGCCGCACCCTCCTCGGCGCCAGCCCCGAACTGCTGGTCTCGCGCCGCGGCGACCGCGTCGTCGCCAACCCCCTGGCCGGCTCCACCCCGCGCAGCGACGACCTGGCCGAGGACGTGCGCCGCGCCGCCGCGCTCCTGGAATCCGCCAAGGACCTGCACGAACACGCCGTCGTCGTGGACGCCGTGCACCGGGCCCTCGCCCCGTACTGCACCGACCTGACCGTCCCCGCCCGGCCCACCCTGCTGCGCACCGCCACCATGTGGCACCTGTCCACCACCGTCACCGGCACCCTCGCCGCCCCGGACACCTCCGCGCTGGAACTGGCCTGCGCCCTGCACCCCACCCCCGCCGTCTGCGGCACCCCCACCGACACCGCCCGCCAGGTGATCACCGACACCGAACCGTTCGACCGCGGCTTCTTCACCGGCATGGTGGGCTGGGGCGACGCGTCCGGCGACGGCGAGTGGGTGGTGACCATCCGCTGCGCCGAGGCCGAGGAGCGCTCCCTGCGCCTGTACGCGGGCGCGGGCGTCGTCGCCGCGTCCGAGCCGGCCGCAGAGACCGCCGAGACCGGCGCCAAGTTCCGTACCTTCCTCAGCGCCGTCGGAGCCGAGCTGTGACCGATCAGTACGCCTACGCCCGTTCGCACGCCCCCACCTGGCCCGAGGAGTTCGCCGAGCGCTACCGCGCCGCAGGCTGGTGGCGCGGCGAGACGTTCTCCGGGATGCTGCGCGAGCGGGCCGCCGCCCACCCGGACCGCGTCGCCGTCGTCGACCCGGCCGGCGAGGGCCGCCGCTGGACGTACGGCGAACTGGACCGCCGCGCCACCCGGCTGGCCGCCGGACTCCACGCCCGCGGCATCGTCCGCGGCGACCGGGTCGTCGTCCAGCTCCCCAACGTCGCCGAGTTCTTCGAGGTCGTCTTCGCCCTCTTCCGCCTCGGCGCCCTGCCGGTCTTCGCGCTGCCCGCCCACCGCGAGACCGAGATCCGCTACTTCTGCGAGTTCACCGGCGCCGCCGCCTATGTCATCGCCGCCGAACACGGCGGCTTCGACTACCGCGACCTCGCTGCGTCCGTACGGGCCGAGGTGCCCGACCTGCGGCACGTCTTCGTCACCGGCGGCGAACCGGGCCCCTTCGAAGCCCTCGCCGACGTACCGGCCGACCTGCCCTCCGACGGGCCCGGCTGGGACGAACCCGCCCCGCACGACCTGGCCTTCCTCCAGCTCTCCGGCGGCAGCACCGGCGTCCCGAAGCTCATCCCGCGCACCCACGACGACTACATCTACTCGCTGTGGGGCTCCAACGAGCTGTGCGGCGTCGACGAGGACAGCGTCTACCTGTGCGTGCTGCCCGCCGCCCACAATTTCCCGCTGTCCTCGCCCGGCACCCTCGGCGCCCTGTATGCGGGCGCCCGCGTCGTGCTGTCCCCCCAGCCCACCCCCGACGTGGCGTTCCCGCTCATCGAGCGCGAACGCGTCACCCTCACCGGCCTCGTCCCGCCGCTGGCCCTGGTCTGGACGGAGGCCGCGCCCGGCACGCCGTACGACCTGAGCAGCCTCGACATCCTGCTGGTCGGCGGCGCCAAGTTCAGCGAGGAGGCCGCCCGGCGGGTACGGCCCGCCCTCGGCTGCACCCTCCAGCAGGTCTTCGGCATGGCCGAGGGCCTGGTGAACTACACCCGGCTGGACGACCCCGAGGAGACCATCGTCACCACCCAGGGCCGCCCCATCTCCCCGGACGACGAGATCCGCGTCGTGGACGACGAGGACAACGACCTGCCCGTCGGCGAGACCGGCCATCTGCTCACCCGCGGCCCGTACACCATCCGCGGCTACTGGAAGGCGCCCGAGCACAACGCCCGCTCCTTCACCGCCGACGGCTTCTACCGCACCGGCGACGTCGTCCGGCTCACCCCCACCGGGCACCTGGTCGTCGAGGGCCGCGCCAAGGACCAGATCAACCGCGGCGGCGAGAAGGTCGCCGCCGAGGAGGTCGAGAACCACCTGCTCGCCCACCCCGCCGTGCACGACGCCAACGTGGTCGCCGAACCCGACCCGTACCTGGGCGAACGCACCTGCGCGTATGTGATCCTGCGGGGCGGCGCCGCACCCGTGAAGCCGGTCGAGATCAAGAAGTTCGTCCGCACCCGCGGCCTCGCCGCCTACAAGGTGCCCGACCGCGTCGTGTTCGTGGACGCCTTCCCGCAGACCGGCGTCGGCAAGATCTCCAAGAAGGACCTCAGGTCCGCCGCCACCCGCACCGCCGAACCGTCCTGACCGACCCGCACCCGCACCGACCGTCCAGAAGGGACCGCACCGCACCATGGCCCTGCCCGCCATCGCCCCCTACCCCATGCCGTCCGCCGGCGACCTGCCCGCGAACCGCGTGGACTGGAAAGCCGACCCGTCGCGCGCCGTCCTGCTCGTCCACGACCTGCAGAACTACTTCCTGTCGGCCTATCAGACCGAGGCGTCGCCGGTCACGGACCTGCTGCGCAACGTCGCCGCCCTCAAGGAGCAGGCCGCCCGGCTCGGCATCCCCGTCCTCTACACCGCGCAGCCCGGCGGCCAGAGTCCCGCCGAACGCGGCCTCCAGCAGGACTTCTGGGGTCCGGGCCTGCCCGCCGACGAGCACGCGGCGGCCATCGCCGACGCGGTCGCCCCCGGCCCGGACGACACCGTGCTGACCAAGTGGAAGTACAGCGGCTTCGTCCGTACCGACCTGGAGGAGCGGATGCGCGGCCTGGGCCGCGACCAGCTCGTGATCACCGGTGTCTACGCCCACATCGGCGTCATGATGACCGCCTGCGACGCCTGGATGCGCGACCTCCAGGCGTTCCTGGTGGCCGACGCGGTGGCCGACTTCTCGGCCGAGGACCACGCGATGGCACTGCGCTGGGCGGCCGGCAAGTGCGCCGTGGTCACCACCACCGCCACCGTCCTCGAAGGGAAGTGACCACCATGGCGATGACGCTGGAACAGCTGCGCAAGGATGTCGCCGATGTCCTCGGCGAGGACCCCGCCGACATCCCCGACGACGAGAACCTCGTCGACTACGGCCTCGACTCGGTACGCCTGATGTCCCTGGCCGGCCGCTGGAACCGCGACCACGGCATCGAGGTCGCCGTCGCCGACCTGTCGGAGGAACCCGCCCTGGAGAAGTGGGCGGTGCTGCTCGGCGCCACCGGCTGAGCACGGGCCGCTTCGTACGGCAGCGGGGCGGTGCGCGGACCCTTTCCGCGCACCGCCCCGCTCAGCATGTCCGGACCGTCGTCAGACGCCCGGCGGCACCCTCGACGGGCGGCCCGAGCCCCGCGTCACCGAGTACCCGAAGATCCCGGCGAGCGCCGCCAGCAGGGCGCCCACCGCCGTCCACACCCACCGGTCGGACCACCGGCCCGAGGACCAGCCGCCCTCCGGCTCCAGCGCGCCCGCGGACCGCTTGCCCGCCGCCGGAGTCGGTGACGCGCTCGACCCGTCCTCCGGGTCCGCGGTGGCAACCCCCGGCACCAGCGGCTTGGACAGCTTGCCGTCCACGGCGTACGCGCCGCCCGCCTCGTCCACGGCCGGTTCGAACTCGGCCTTGACGGGCAGGCCAAGGTCGTCCTGAGGCAGCCCGGTGACCGTCAGCCGTACGTAATAGCTGCCCGGCAGCGGATCGTTGGACGACTGCTCCGCCCACGAGCGGACCGTACGCAGCGTGCAGGACACCTCCACCGAGGCCGCGTCCGCTGCCGCCGCCCTGGTCTGCGCGCCGTAGACGCACGCCTGGCGCCGCCGCAGCCCGTCGTACACGTCGATCTGCCAGGTCGAGGCGCCGTGCCGGGCCGCCTTGGGCAGCGTCACCTTCGCCTTCATCGTCGCGCGCTGCCCGGTGTCCACGGGCACCACCCAGTACAGGTAGTCGCCGGTCGACGCCCCGGCCGTCGCCCGCTGCCCCGGCTGGACCGGCGTCGCGGTACGGAACGAGGTCCCCGCCTCGGTCGGCCCGGCACCGCTGCCGCTGCTGCTGGGGGACGGCGACGGACTGTCCGCCACTGCCGTACCCGCCGTACCCAAGAGCGCGGCACCCGCCAGCAGCGCGGCGCTCACAAACCTACGCGTACGCATCAGTTGGTCCTCCAGACGGCGACACGCCAGCGCGACAGCCAGCCCCACAGCAGACCGGCCACCAGGCCGAACAGCACCAGCGCCCCCAGGAACCACCAGCCGCGGCCCAGACCGAAGGAGGCGGCGTCCGAGGCGTCGGACGGACCGTCCACCACGTCGACGGCCAGCTCCACCGGCATGCCCGGTTCGGTCTTCACCGAGGCGGGCGCCGCGAAGGAGTTGCTGAGCTGGAGGCACACCGTCTCCGGCTTGTCCTTCGCAGCACCGTCCGCGTTCTTCAGCGGCGCCTTCGGATAGCGCAGTCCCGACGAGATCACGTCGGTGCGCCCGTCGCCCGCCTCCGAGCCGCGCACGATCTCCCGGCCGTGCACGGTCGAGGCGCGCAGCAGGATGCCGTAGTCGTTGTTGACGGCGCGGTCGGCGCCGATGCTCGCGGACGCCCGCAGCTCCTGCCCGGGCCGTACGTCCACCCGGTACCAGCGGTGCTCGGCGAACTTCTCGCGGTCGCTGTACAGGCCCGGCTTGAGCACCGGGGCCTTGGCGCACTGATCGGCGCCCTGGACCGCCACCGGGTTCACCACCGGATCGGCCGCCCGGTCCACCAACTGGTGCACCCTGTCCCGCAGTTCGCTGGTGTGCTGGACGGAGGTGTAGGTGCCGCCGGTGGCCTCCGCGATGCAGCTGAGCTGGTTGCGGGTCTTGGCGTCCGGCAGCAGCCCGAGCGTGTCCACGGTCAGGTGGATGCCCTTGGCGGCGATCTCCCGCGCCACCTCGCACGGGTCGAGCGGGGCGCAGGTGTCCTCGCCGTCCGTGATCAGCACGATCCGGCGGGTCGCGGCACCGCCCTTGAGGTCGTCGGCCGCGCCCAGCAGCGCCGGGCCGATCGGCGTCCACCCGGTGGGCGCGAGCGTCGCCACCGCCGTCTTCGCCTCGGTCCGGTCGAGCGGCCCGACCGGGTAGAGCTGCTTGGTGTCCTTGCACCCGGTCTGCCGGTCGGGCCCCGGGTAGTTCGCGCCGAGGGTACGGATACCGAGCTGGACCTCGCCCGGCACCGCGTCCAGCACCTCGTTGAACGCCTGCTTCGCCGCCGCCATCCGGGTCTGCCCGTCGATGTCGCGGGCCCGCATCGACCCGCTGACATCGAGGACCAGCTCGACCTTGGGGGAGGGGTTCTTCGTGTCCGGTTCGTCGGCCGCCGCGGCGGAGGTGGGGAGCAGCCCCACGGCCAGGGTGGCGAGCAGCCCGCACACCCCGGCCGCCAGCCGTTTTCTTGTGATCATCGCCGGATCGTATTGATGATCGGGCACCGGTATCAAAACGGGCGATGACCACTGACGGCGGATCAGCGCCCGCAGCACGCGCGGCCGCCCCGGCGGGCCGTTCGGTCACCGGGGCGGCGGGGGCGTGCCGGGGGCGCTACGAGTGCACGCGCAGTGTGGCGTGGGCTGCGTCGAGATTCTTGTACGCGTCCGTGCTGGTCTCGTTCGTCGACCTCAGCCCGAAGGTGATGTTCCTCCAGTGGCGGTCCTGCGCGTTCTTGACGAGCGACGTGACGTCGAAGGTCAGCGTGCGGTTCCGGCAGGGGGACGCCGGAGGGGTGGTCCAGGTGTACATGCGGCCCCGGGGCTGCGTGTTCCACGTCGTGTTGCCGGTGATCCCATACGTGTCCCAGAGCTCGACGTTGTAGCGGGCGCAGCTCCGGGACCAGGTGTTCGTGACGGTGAGCCAGGCCCTGTCGGCCTTCGGGCGCCGGTGCAGGTTCTGGGTGTTCACCCTGATGTACGTGCGCCACTTGCCGGTCGGCGCGGGCGAGTCCTTCGTCTGGAAGCCCTTGTTGCCGACGCGCCCGATGTCCTTGTAGGTCCTGGTCGGAATCTTCTCGCTGACGCTGACCCACTGTTCCACGTGGTAGTCGTGGGTGGCGCGGGGAGCGGACGGCTGCTGCTTCGTGACGGACGCGCCGGCCCCTGCTGCCTGGGTGCCGGAGCCGGTGGCGAAGGCGGCCGGAGCGGCGAGCCCGCCGACGAGACCGCAGGCCAGCAGGGGGTACAACGACCGGGATCGCCTCCGGCCGGTGAGTGAACGGGATGTGGGCATGGGGTGCCTCCAGTGCCGGGAATGGCTGAACGATGTCCAGCTTTTCCCCGCCGTCCGCGCACCGCCCTCCCACTGCGTCCGACCGTGAGAGCGAAAGCCGCGTATTCACTCATACGACCGAAGATCGTGGACAGAGGGTGACGGCGGCCGGGCAGGGGCCGCCAGGCGGCCTCACCGCCCCACCGCCGCCGCCCGCCCGCCCCGCTCCCGCGCCGCCGCCGCGATATTGCGCGCCATCCCGCCGAACACCACCGCGTGGAACGGCGCGACGCTCCACCAGTACGCGTGCCCCGCCAGCCCGTGCGGGTGGAACAGCGCCCGCTGCCGGTAGACCGTACGGCCCACCGCGTCCCGCCCGGACCGCAGCTCCAGCCAGGCGAGCCCCGGCAGCCGCATCTCCGCGCGCAGCCGCAGCAGCCGCCCCCGCTCGATCTCCTCGACCCGCCAGAAGTCCAGCGAGTCACCGGCGCGCAGCCGCTCGGCCCCCCGCCCCCCCCGCAGCCCCCCCCCACCCGACAGCCGGCCCACCCACCCGCCCCGCGCC